>CAZWED010000006.1:16057-25055 GCA_964632645.1 uncultured Ferrimonas sp.
GCCACCCAGATCTACCACCCGGCTCACGGCGCGATCACCGCCATCCCGGCGATCGACTCGCTGATGTTGGCGTTGATGTCGGAGCGCAGCGCCCGGGAGTGCGTCACCGCCGGGCCGGAGAAACGCTGGTAGAGGTAGATGATCAGCAGCACGGTGGGCACCAGACCCAGCGCAATGATCATCAGCTTCAGGTTCAGCAGCGCCATGGCCACCAGCATGCCGATCAGCAGGACGGCGTTGCCCAGGACGTTGGAGAGGAACTGAACGTAGAGGTCCTTGATCGACTCGGTGTCATTGGTGATGCGGCTCACCAGCTGGCCGGTGCGGGCGTGGTCGAAATAGCTCATCGGCAGCCGCACCACGTGGCTGAACACCCGACGCCGGATGTCGAGCACCGCATTGAGCGCCATCTCGGAGAAGCGCAGGGTCTGCTGGTAGCGCAGCCAGGCGCTGCCCAGCTGAGTCACGGCGTAAAGCAGCAACAGGCTCGCCAGTGCCGTGGGGGCAAAGTCCCCCTTGAGCAGGTGGTCGTCGATAAAGATCTTGGCCAGGATCGGGCCGGCCACGTCAAACAGCGTGGCCAGCACCAGCAGAGTCAGGGCTTTGGCCAACAGGGGTTTGTCGCGATAGATGTAGCCCGTCAACAGGGCGAACGTTCCGCCACGGGCCTTAGTGCTGCTCATGGATCTGCGCCTCCATCTGTTGATAGGTCCACATCCGGCCATACCAGCCGTCCTGGTTGGCCAGGGTGGCGTGTCGGCCCCGCTCGCTGCATTCACCGTGGCTGAGCACGATGATCTCATCCGCGTCCGCCAGGGACGCGAGGCGGTGGCTGATGATGATGCGACTCTGCTCGGGCCGGTGGGTGCGCAGGTGCGTCAGGATGGTTTGCTCGGTGCCCACGTCCACCGCGGAGAGGGCGTCGTCCAGCACCAGAATCGGCGCCCGGGACAGCAACGCCCGGGCAATGGCGATGCGCTGGCGTTGCCCGCCTGACAGGGTGACACCCCGTTCGCCCACCAGCGTCTGGTAGCCCTCCGGAAAGCGCAGGATGTCATCATGGATCGCGGCGAGGCGGGCCGCCTCCGCCACCGCTTCATCCGGTGCATCGGGCCAGGCCAGGGCGATGTTGTCGCGAATGCTGGCGCTGAACAGAAAGCTGTCCTGAGGCACATAGGCGAAGGCGCTGCGCAGGGCATTGAGGCGGTAGTGAGCCAGCGGCTTGCCGCCGAGGGTGAGCTGTCCCGGCCCGGTTTCCCAATAGCGCATCAGCACCTGCACCAGAGTGGTTTTGCCCGCGCCGGTGGGGCCGGCGACCCCCAACGTCTGGCCGGGGGCGAGGGTGAGGGTCAGGTCGGTGAGCGCGTTGGGCTCGCCCTCCTGATAGGCGAAGCTGAGGTGGCGGACCGCCAGAGTGGTGTCCGTTACCTCGGCGCTGCCCCGGTCTTCCACGCTGTCGGGCACCTCCAGCATCGACTGGATGCGGCCGTGTGCCGCGCTGCCCCGCTCAACGATATTGAGCAGCCAGCCAAACGCAAACATGGGCCAGATCAGCTGCCCCAGGTAGAGGGAGAAGCTGGTCAGCTCCCCCACGGTCAGTTCATTGTGGTGGATAAGCCAGGCGCCGTACCCCAGGGTCAGGCCGGTGGCCAGCGTCAGGCAGACAAAGATCACCGGGTCATAGAGGGCTTCGGTGCGCGCCACCTCGTAGTTGCTCTTTGCGGCGTCGTCGGCGATGGCGCCAAAGCGGTCGCTCTCCACCTGTTCCCGTCCCATGGCCTTCACCAGACGGACCCCGACGATCGCCTGTTGGGTGGCGTCGTTAAGGGTGGAAAACTTCTCCAGCGAATCGCGGAAATGGAGATGCAGTCGCTTGGAGATGACGTAAAACGCCCAGCCCATAAAAGGGAAGGGCACCAGCGCCACCAGTGCCAGGCGCCAGTCGATCACCACGAACATCATGGCCAGCACCAGCAGGAAGGTCAGGATGCCGTCGAAACCGGACAGGATCCCTTCTCCGGCGGCCATCTCCACCGCGTCGATGTCATTGGTGGCCCGGGCCATCAGGTCGCCGGTGTTGTGCTGGCTGTAGAAGGCCTGCCCCTGGCGGGTCAGGCGCTGGTAGAAACGGTGGCGCAACACGGTGCCCAGCCGGTAGGAGGTGCCAAACAGCACCACCCGCCAGCCAAATCGCAGCAGGTACAGAGCCAGGGCGATGGCGCACAGGTGGGGCAGGTAGCCGCCTTCCCAGTCACCGCCCTAGGGGACGGACAGCAGGCCGTCGACGGTCTGGCCAATCAGATAGGGCACCAGCATGTTCAGCAGTGCCACGATAAGCAGCATCAGAACGGCCAGCGCATAGGTTCGGGCATGCTGTCGGAAAAACCAGCCCAAATGCACAAAGAGGGACATCTCGTTTCCTGGTGGATGGCGGGCGGGGCCCGAAATAGCCGGGCGGGGCAGCGCCCGCCATTGCGGCCTGGTGGTGCCGCGAAATACAGCCCCTAATTATGACCTCAGACGCCTGAAAAAGAACCCTTTGAGGCGAGGCGCCGGTGGAAATTCATTGGTCGCGGCAGGGGCGGGGGGCGGGCGATGGGGATCCCACCGTTTTGCGTGGCGTGATCCAGGTCGCCGCGACGGCGCAGCAACTCCGGTAAGCTGCCCCGTTCCTTTGGCCCGATGAGAATAACAATGACCGAGATCTCCCCTGCACAGACCGCCACCCTGATTGATGGCAAAGCGATCGCCAACCAGGTGATTGACGAGATTGGCGCCGAGGTTCGTGCCCTCGTTGACGCGGGCAAACCGACCCCCGGACTGGCCGTAGTGCTGGTGGGTGAGGACCCCGCCAGCCAGGTCTACGTCCGCAACAAGCTGCTGAAGTGTCAGCAGGCGGGCATTGTCAGCCGCGAGTATCGCCTGCCGGTGGAAACCATGGAGTCCGACCTGCTGGGCCTGTTGGTGGACCTCAATGACGATCCGGATGTGCACGGCATCCTGGTGCAGCTGCCCCTGCCCAAGCACATCGACGAGCAGAAGGTGCTGCAGACCATCGCGCCGGAGAAGGACGTGGACGGGTTTCATCCCGAGAACCTGGGACGCCTGCTGGTTGGCGCCCCGGATGCGCTGGTGCCCTGCACCCCGCTGGGCTGTCTGATCATGCTGCGCCAGACCCTGGGTGAGGCTCTGGCGGGTAAGCACGTGGTGGTGGTGGGGCGCTCCAACATCGTGGGCAAACCGGCGGCGCTGCTGGCGCTGCAGCAGCACTGCACCGTGACCCTGGTGCACTCCCGCACTCGGAACATTGAAGCCCTGTGCCGACAGGCGGACGTGCTGATCGTGGCGGTGGGCCGCGCCGAGCTGGTGCGCGCCGAGTGGGTGAAGCCCGGCGCCGTGGTGCTGGATGTGGGCATCAACCGGGTGGAGCGCGACGGCAAGGCGCGCCTGGTGGGTGACGTCGCTTTTGACGAAGTGGCCAAGGTGGCCTCCGCCATTACCCCGGTTCCCGGCGGCGTAGGGCCGATGACCATCGCCTGCCTGCTGCGCAACACCCTTCAGGCGTACCAGCGCCAGTCCCGCTAAATCCGGCGGAAACGAAACCGGTTCACCGGTCCCCAGTAGGGATCGGTGACCTGGGCCTCCTCGTAGGCGCCGTGGGTGTAATCCTCTATGGCGCGCCGCCAGAATTGCACCGCCTCATTCGCCCCGCTGATCTGCTTGCAGATCCACACTCCGTGGTGCAAGTCAAACAGGGCGTGGGCAAAGCGCTTGCCCATATGGGCGCGCCGGCAGGCGGGCACCACATAGAACTCCCGCACCTCGTACTCCCCGGCCCGCTGCTCAACCGCGGCGATGCCGCAGGGGCGATCGTTCTGATAATAGAGGTAGCCCTGTACGTCTCCCCCCAGCTGGACATCGTGAAGAAAGCGGCCGTTCGCTAAGGGTTTACGGCGGGTCAGCCGGGAAAACTCCCCGTCGTAGGCCTGCGCCAACTGGTCATAGACCCCCTCCAGCGCCGGTGTGACCGGAACCAGTTGCAGATGACTCATCACCCTATCCTTAACGCCCTTGGCGGTTGGCCAGATGGTGGCCCTGTCGGTCCGCTGCGGCCTGGCAGGCCAGGCACCGCTGGACGCCGGGCAGGGCGAGCCGGCGGGCGGTGGGAATGGGCTCATCGCAATCGACACAAAACTGGGCGCTGCGTCCGTGGCTCTGTTGGGCCCGGATGTGAGCAATGGCGTCTTCAAGGGTGGCGTCAATCTGCTCATTGACTGCGCCATCTCGGCTAAATCCAACGGCCATATTGCCTCCGTCATCGGGGTGAGTGCCACCGGGCTATCGGGCGGCGAGCACCTCCTGGTGAAAGCGCAGGTGCTGCTCAATAAAGGTGGCGACAAAGTAGTAACTGTGATCGTAGTCCGCATGCTGCTCCAGTGTGAGCGGATAGCCACTGTCGGCGGCGGCGTCGATCAGGTGCCAGGGCTGCAACTGGCTGTCCAGAAAGGGATCCGCCAGTCCCTGGCTGACCAGAGTCGGACAACGATTTTCTTCGCTTGCCCGTCGCAACAGCACCGTTGCGTCGTGCTCACGCCACAGGGCCGGGTTCTCACCGAGGTACGCCGAGAACGCTTTCTGGCCCCAGGGCACGGCACTGGGATGGCTGATGGGGCTGAACGCCGACACCGAGCGATAGCGCCCGGGATGCCTCAGTGACAGCACCAGCGCGCCGTGGCCGCCCATGGAGTGGCCAGCGATGCCACGGCGCTGCGTTACCGGGAAGTGGGCCTCTATCAGAGCGGGCAGTTCCTCAACCACGAACTGCGCCATCCGGTAATGGGCGGACCAGGGTGGCTGGGTGGCGTTCAGGTAAAAGCCGGCGCCCTGGCCGAGGTCATACGCCGGGTCGTCCGCCACGTCATCGCCCGGGGGCTGGTGTCCGGCGCGACGATGGCCAGGCCCAGTTCCGCCGCGATGCGGTGGGCGCCGGCCTTCTGCATCATGTTTTCGTCGGTGCAGGTCAGGCCGGACAGCCAGTACAGCACCGGCACCGGGTGGGCTTCGCTGGCTTGCGGGGGCAGAAACAGGGCAAAACGGGTGCGGCTGTTGAGGGCCTGGGAGTCGTACGCAAATTGGTAATGCCAGCCGCCAAAACTGCGATTGGCACTGAGTTCGGTCAGTGTGGTCATTGCGGGATCCGGTAGGGGCCCCCGCAAGCGGGGGCCGGAACAGGGGAGTTACTTGTCGAAGTGGATGACGGAGCGAATGCTCTTGCCCTGATGCAACAGGTCGAAGGCGTCGTTGATCGCGTCCAGCCCCATGGTGTGGGTGATGAAGTCGTCCAGTTTGAACTCGCCGGCCAGGTAGCGCTCGACGTAGTCCGGCAACTCGGAGCGGCCCTTGACCCCACCGAAGGCGCTGCCACGCCATACCCGACCGGTCACCAGCTGGAAGGGGCGGGTGCTGATCTCCTGGCCGGCGCCCGCCACACCGATGATCACCGATTCCCCCCAGCCCTTGTGACAACACTCCAGCGCACTGCGCATCACGTGGACGTTGCCGATGCACTCAAAGGAAAAATCGACGCCGCCGTCGGTCATCTCCACGATCACCTCCTGAATCGGTTTGTCGTAATCCTTGGGGTTGATGCAATCGGTGGCGCCCAGCTTGCGGGCCAGGTCGAACTTGCTCTCATTGATGTCGATGGCGATGATGCGGCCCGCTTTGGCCATCACCGCACCGATGATGGCAGACAGGCCGATGCCTCCCAGACCAAACACCGCGACGGTATCGCCCGGTTGCACCTTGGCGGTGTTGGCAACGGCCCCCATGCCGGTGGTGACGCCGCAGCCAAGCAGGCAGATCTCTTCCAGCGGCGCCGCCGGGTTTACCTTGGCCAGCGCGATCTCGGGCAACACGGTGTATTCGGAGAACGTGGAGCAGCCCATGTAGTGGTAGATCGGTTTTCCGTCCTTACTGAAGCGGGTGGTGCCGTCCGGCATCAGGCCCTTGCCCTGGGTCTCCCGGATCTTCTGGCACAGGTTGGTTTTGCCGGAGCGGCAGAACTTGCACTCGCCACACTCCGGAGTGTAGAGCGGGATCACGTGATCGCCGACCTGAACACTGGTGACCCCTTCGCCCACGGATTCCACGATGCCGCCCCCTTCGTGGCCGAGAATCGCCGGGAACACCCCTTCCGGGTCATCCCCGGACAGGGTAAAGGCGTCGGTGTGGCAGACGCCGGACGCGACGATCCTGATGCGCACCTCGCCCGCTTTGGGCGGGGCCACATCAACGGTTTCGATGGAGAGGGGTTGGCCCGGGCCCCAGGCAACGGCCGCTTTGGATTTCAGGGTTTGAGGGGTCATGGTGTGCTCCGTGGTGAACAGTAGGGGGCGTTGATGCCGCCCCAAAAGCATAGACGGCATTGTATTCCCCCTTTTCCGGGTGATAATTGGGTCAAAATGAAAATCACTTTTGCACAATGGCAATAATGGGGCGTTCTATGGCTCAGTGGGACGGGATCAATGAGTTCGTTGCGGTGGCGGAGTCGGAGTCCTTCACTGCCGCGGGCAAACGGCTGGGGATCTCCACGGCGCAGGTCAGCCGGCAGGTTTCCGCACTGGAAACCCGGCTGGCAACGCCGCTGCTGTACCGCACCACCCGGCGGGTCACCCTGACCGACAGCGGCCGTCAGTTTTACCAGTTGTGCCGTCCACTGCTGGATGGGCTGGATGAGGCCCAGCGCCTGCTGAGCGACCAGCAGACGGAGCTGAACGGCCGGCTCCGCATCACCGCACCGGTGAATTTCGGCGAGCAGATCCTGGCGCCTCAGGTGGCGGCGTTTTGCGGCCGCTATCCCAAAGTGAGCGTGGAGATGGTGCTGACCAATCAGCGTCTGGACCTGCTGCAGGAGGGGCTGGATCTCGCCATTCGCATCGGTGAACTGCCGGATTCCAGCCTTAAGGCCCGGCGTCTTGGTGAGCGCAGCCTGGCGGTGTGCGCGGCCCCGTCCTACCTGGACCAATACGGCGCGCCGGCGGGGCCGGATGCGCTGGCCCAACACCGTTGCCTGGTGGGCACCACCGACCTCTGGCGCTTTACCCGGGAGGACCAGCCGGTTTCGGTCAGGGTGAGTGGCGCCTTCCGTTGCAACAGTGGGGTGGCGCTGTTGCACGCCGCCGTTCGCGGCCTGGGCCTGGCCCAGTTGCCGGAGCACTATCTGGCCGACGCGTTCGGGCAGGGCACGCTGGTGCCGGTGCTCAGTGACCATCAACCGCCGCCGGAACCGATCTGGGCGTGCTATCCCTCCAATCGCCACGCTACTGCCACGGTCAGGGCCTTTATCGACGCATTGAGCGAGGCGCTTTCGCCCTTGCCCTGACGCCATCGCCCCTCCGTCAACGTGGCAGAGAACGGCACGCAACGTTGCGGGAAAACACGATATTTCGGCAGGTGGTGCACGACATATCGCAACGAAGCGGGGTCGAATTACTTTACCGGTATAAGGGTAAGAAAGGTCTGGAATTCCTAACTTTGGCATCAATTGGCTGCGTATGCCTCCAAATGTGACAAAAACCTCAAGTCCGCACATTAAAACAACGAGTTAGAGGAAAAATTATTTCCTCAAAACTCGCCTGTGACGCTAAAAAAACCTCAAATATCGTCAAATCCCATAGGGTTAGGAACCACTTTTGACCTAACTCAAGTTTCACACCGGTCGGTTTCGCCTACAGTCTGGGGCGCTCGACTCGGTGTGTTCTGTGTGAGCGAACGACATTCGCCGGGCCCGGGTAAAACAATCACAACAAGGAATGCATTACGCTAATGACTGCCACCACTTATCAGCCCGGTGAGATCTCGGGTCTCATTGAGATCCAGGCCGCCAAGTGCAAAGGCTGTGACGCCTGCAAAAAATTCTGCCCCACCGGCGCCATTGAAGGCGCGTCCGGTGCCGCACACCGAGTCAACCACGACAAATGCGTCGGCTGTGGTCAGTGCATGATCAACTGCCCCTTCGATGCCATCGAAGAGACCCACAGCGCGCTGGAAACCGTCATTAAAAAACTGGCGGACAAAAACACCACCGTGGTGGGGATCATTGCACCGGCGGTGCGGGTGGCCGTCGGCGAAGAGTTTGGCCTGCCGAAAGGCGAACTGGTGACCAAGAAACTGTATGGCGCCATGAACCAGGCCGGCTTCCGCATCTTCGACTGCAACTTCGCGGCCGACCTCACCATCATGGAAGAGGGCTCCGAGTTCATTCACCGTCTGCACGCCAATGTGCAGGGTGACAAGGACGCGGGCAAACTGCCCCAGTTCACCTCCTGCTGTCCGGCCTGGGTGCGTTTCCTGGAAACCAAGTACCCCTCACTGCTGGACAACCTGTCCACCGCCAAGTCTCCGCAGCAGATGGCCGGTACCGTGGCCAAAACCTATGGCGCCAAGGTGTACAACATGCCGCCCGAGCAGATCTTCACGGTCTCCGTCATGCCCTGCACCGCGAAGAAAGTGGAAGCGTCCCGCCCCGAGTTCAACGATGCCTGGGAATACCACAAAGAGCACGGCCGCCACGCCAACGCGTACCAGGATGTGGACGCGGTGCTGACCACCCGCGAGATGTCCCAGCTGCTGAAACTGCTGAACATCGACCTGGCCACCGCAGAAGAGTTCGATGGCGACAGCATGTTCGCCGAGTACACCGGCGCCGGCACCATCTTTGGTACCACCGGTGGCGTGATGGAAGCCGCTGTGCGTACCGCGCACAAAGTGCTGACCGGTGAAGAGATGGCTCGCCTGGAGCTGGAACCGGTGCGTGGCCTGCAAGGCGTGAAAGACGCGGAAATCACCCTGTTTGACAAGCATCTGGGACAGGAAGTGACCGTCAAGGTGGCCGTGGTTCATGACATGGGCAACAACGTTGAGCCGCTGCTGAACGACATTATGGCGGGCACTTCGCCGTACCACTTTATCGAAGTGATGTACTGCGCCGGTGGTT
>CAZWED010000007.1:0-9599 GCA_964632645.1 uncultured Ferrimonas sp.
TCATAAACTGGCCGACCAACAGGCGCAGCGGCGATTTTCCCCGGGCCTGAGGCAATCGGTTGAGGCCATAGCGGGCCTGCAGCGCCCTGGCTTCCTGTTCCGAGAGTCCTTGAACCATTTTCAACCCGCCCGTGAGGTAAGGACGGCATACAAAACACCGCCCCAGTCATGCCGTATACTGCTATAACGTTAGTAAAGTTAAGGAGTTTTGGCCTTGAGAAAGGCCCGCAGAAGGAGGCAGATATCATGAAGGTCGACGAGATCCTGGCGGTCACCCCCCCACCCGAGTGCCTGGGCGACAGCATTGAACCCGCCGCCGGACTGGCCAGTCTCTGGCGCGCCAATCTCACCCTGCTGTACCACAACCAACGGCCCCATGACGTCGATGCGTTAAGACAGCGGGTAGAGCAGCTGCAACACGGTGACATCCCCAGCGTCAGCCTGCAGGGCGACAACTGGGACACGCTCAGTGAAGTGGTTGAGGCGATGCAGAAACTGGTTCGCTATGACCTGATCATGAAAGTGATGCATCACCGGGGCCAGAAGCACACCACCGACTGGCACATGCTGCGAGCGATCCAGGCACCGCTCTACCTGCTCCACCCCAAGCCCCATTCGGCGCAACCCCGGATCCTGGTGGCAATGGATCTGGACCACCGTGACGCGGCCGTGCAGCAGCTGAATCTGAAAGTGATGGCTTACGCCAAGTTACTGGCCCAGGCCAAATCCGCTGATATTCACGTGGTTTACGCCCCCCACCTCTCCCGTTTCCTCCACGAACTGGACCTGGTCAGCCCCCACGAAGTGGAAAAGGCAGCGACGGCAAACTGTGCGGAAGCCCGGGCCTGGCTGGAGGCCGAAGGGGTGGATCCCGCCCACATCCACATCAAGCCGGGGGACACCGGACAGGTGGTTCGGGACAAGAGCTGCAAACTGAAAGTGGACACTCTGGTGATGGGGTACTTCAAGCGTACCGGTGTGATGAGTCAACTCTGGCGCAGCAACGCAGAGCGCCTGATCAGCACTCTGCATTGCCACTTGTTGGTGGTGCCGGCCGACACCCAATAGACCCTAGCCTGCGGCGTCGAGCTCCAATACCGCCTTGGCGCCGCTTTGATTCAGGTTGATCCGGCTCTCCTTGAGGAACACCCGCTGGGGATCCAGCCCGGCTTCCACCAGGGCGGCTTTCACCGCTTCGCCGCGGCCGGACGCGAGGGTCTTCAGTGCCAGCTCGTCCACCGGCTCCGCTTCCAGCAACTGTTCGTACAGCCCCTTTCTCCAGCGACGTTCACGCTCCTCGTCGTCCAGCTCCGGCAGCCTTTCTTCCAGGGCTTTCAACTCAGCTTTGGCCTGTCCGGACCCTTTCAGCGCATCGTACGCCGCCGCCAGAACCGACTCCGGCGGCTCCGTCAGGCCACTGCCCTCCGGCATCAGGCGGGCATCCACCCGCACTTTGGCCAGGGCTTTACGGTCTTCAGCAGGGTCCACCGCCCCTTGCGCGGAGATCACCAGATTGGGCCGCTGTGCCAGCGCCTCAACCAGGCGGCCCAGTTGCGCCTGGCTGGCGTCGGTGATCTGGGTCTCACCCACTTCGAACACCACGGTATCCGGCGGATCCTCCCCGCCCAGCAAATTGCCCAGCAGCGAGAAGGGTGAGGTGACGATCTTGGTGATCACGTTGCTCAGCGCCTTGAAGATCAGCGGACCGATGGCAAATTCCGGGTCATCCAGGTTGCCGGACACTTCCAGCCCCAGATCGATGACCCCGTTGCTGTCCTGCATCAGGGCGACCGCCAGGGCAACCGGCAGCGAGGTGGCCTTGTCCGAGTCGGAGCGCTGCCCCAGCTTGAGCTGGCTGATCACCACCTGGTTATCCCCTTTCAACTGGTTGTTCTCCAGCGAGTACTCCAGCGACAGGTCCAATTGCCCCTGGTCGATAAAGTACCCCGCATAGGTGCCGGAGTACGGGTTCAGCGAAGTCAGTTCGATGTTGTCGAAGTTGAGGGCCAGATCCATAAAAGGCTCCGCCGCCAACGGCTGCACCGTCCCCTTGAGGGAAACCGGGGCGTAGCGATCAACCTGCCCCTCGATGTCCACCGTTGCCCGGCTGTCCGCCTGCGCATCCAGGCCGGCGATCTCACCGGTCAGGGTTTCGATGCCGGTGGCAAACTTGGGCGTCAGCGTGTTGTCGGCAAAAAACGCCGAGCCGTTGCTGAACAGCACCCGATCAATGGTGATATCAAAGGGCTCGCCGGCTTCCGGCTGCGCCTCGGCGGGCGGTGGCGTTTCGCCCTTATCCGCGTCATCGGTTTTCACCAGACCGGCAAAGTTGGTGGAGCCGTCTTCATCAATGATGATGCGGGCATAGGGCTGGTCGAATGCCAGCTGGTCAATGGCAAGGCGACGTTCGGCCAGGTCAAACGCCACCCGGTTGATGTCGAGCTGGCCCCACTTCACAAAGTCCCGCTGCGCCACCGTATCCTGAGTAACCAGTTGGTCAATGGACACGCCGCCGTCGTAAGTCAGAGAGAGGGGCTCTCCCAACGCCACCTTGACCGCACCGTGGGTATTGAACGCGCCGCTGGCCAGCGTCAGGTTCACCATTGGCTGCCAGTAAGGCACCGTGGTAAGCAGGTCAAAATCGCTTACCACCACCTCAAATTCTCCGGCGGATTGGTCCAAACGCCAGTCGCCATCCACAGTAACCACAGCCTTGTCGTTCACCAGAGCGTCCAGATCCACGGTCAGAGGTCGGGACAGGTCGGTGCCGAGGGGGCCAACGTCCAGCGGTGCAATGGCGACCTGCCAGGTGGTTTCCTGTTCGAGGGTTTGATCCGTCAGGGCGACCTGCCCCTCTTCGAGGTGAACGCGGTCCAGGGTCACCGACCAGGCGGGAGCCGCACCATCACCCGGCGCGGCTTCCTTGGTTTGCGCTTCCGCCGTCTCCTCTTGCGCCGGGATGGGGGTCAGCAGGGTGGCCAGATCCACCCCGTCATCGGTCAGGATGGCGCTCAGCGCCAGGCCATCGAGGCGAAGTTCGCCCAGGCTGACGCTTTGGTTCGCCAGGTCAAAATCGATGGGGGTCAGATGGACCTGCTTGAGGTTGAGAAACGCGCGCGCCTCCTCCGCCAGCTCAATGTCCTGAAGGGTGACGTCGCTCTGGGAAAGGGTGAACTGGAGTTGCGGCTCCAGCGACAGGCGCGCCTGCAGCCTGGCGTCCAGCTTGGCGCTGGCCAGCTGGAAGCGGAAATCCTGGGCCAGGTAGGGCCAGTAGTGGGTCAGATCGGCGTGTTTCAGATCCAGCGCCACCGTGAGATCGAGGGGTTCGAACGTCGCCGAGAGGTCAATGTCCGCCTTACCACCACCCGGGCCACTCAGGCTGAGGGCCACCCGGTTGTCGCCCTGGGACAAGCGGAAGTTGTCCGCCCGCAAGGCCAGATCATTCAGCTCGGTGCCGTGCTTCTTATCCTGCTCATAGCGGATTGTCCCGCCGGTGATGGCGAAGCTGTCGATGCCCAGATTGGGCAAGCCGGATTCGGTTTTTTCCGCCTCAACCGGCTCTGGTTCTTTGGGGGCGTTGAGCATCGGCGCCAGAGCGCGTTGCCAGTTGTTGTCCGCCTCCAGTTGACGAAAGTTCACCAGAGGGTCTGCCAGAGCCAGCGTTTTCAGTTGCCACTGACGGCCAAACAGCGAGCGCCAGGGCTCGAGATCCACCTCCAGCAGGGAGAAGCCGGTCAAGGGCTCGCCATCCTCGCCGTTCAGTCGCAGGTCGCGCACCGCCAGGCGCCACTCCAAGGGATGAAAGCTGACCTCGCCCAGCGTCAGATCGGCAGCCAGGTTCTGCGCCACCCACTTGGGCGCCTGCCGCTCGATCAGGGCCGGCAAGCCCCATCCCGTCAGAGCCAGATACACCAGAAACGCCACTGCGCCATAGACGCTAAAGCGCACGGAGCGCCGTTGCCACCAGGTTGCCAATTTCACCGCCACCTCGACCTCGATCTTTTCATACAGTGTAGGCGAACACGCCCGTCCGTTTACGTGAGCGGCCCGGGGAATGCCAGCCCTCAGCACGACACCCTATGTTACCGAAAAACCAACTGATTTTGCTAAGAAAGACAACAAAACAGAGAAACCGAAGTGGCTGAGTGTTTTGATAAGCTGCCGGAGCGTGGGGCGGGCGCCGAATGCCGGAGGCGGGCGATGAAGGGGAGCGGTGCAATGCGGCCACCGGTGGTGGCCGCGAGGTCCGACAGGGGCGACACCAGTCTGGCTGTCGCCGCCATCGCGGTTACAGCTGGCGAACCCGTCCGGTCAGCTCCGGGGCCGGCCGGGCTTCGGTGGCCTTAACCGGCGTACCGAGGTAGAGGAAACCGACGATCTCATCGTCACCGGTGGCACCGAGCGCCTCACGCACCAAAGGATGACGGGCGTAAGGGCCGGTACGCCAGATACCGCCAAGTCCCAGGCTGTAGGCCATCATCTGCATCGCCATTACGGCGCATCCGGCACTCAGGTGCTGCTCAATGGTTGGTACCTTGGGGTGTTCCGTGACCTTGGCGATCACGGTAATGACCATCGGCGCACGGGTGGGCAGCAGCCGCGCCCGGGCCAGGGCTTCCCCTTCGGCACCGTCCGCTTTCGCGGCCTGGAAGTAGATCTCCCCCAGTCGCTCCAGCCCTTCCCCTTCCGCCACCACGAACTCCCAGGGGGTCAGTCCGGCGTGATCCGGCGCCCGGGCGCCAGCCGCAAGCAGGCTTTCCAGTTGCTCGGCGGTGGGGCCCGGATAGGTCAGTCGGGGTTGGGAGTGGCGGCTCAGCAACAGCGCTTTGGCGTCCATGGGTTACCTCGTATTCCTTGTATTATCTGGCCGCCATGCTGACCCAGACACCCGGGAAAATCAACGGAGCAACGGCAGGGTTATTGCCGGGACAACCAGTAGTCCAGGCTGGTGTAACGCCCACCCCCGAGAAAGAAGAGCGCCAGCAGCATCACAAAGTAGGTGGCCGCGAACTCGATGCCGTTATTGAGGATCACCACGTTACCGGAGCTGGTCAGCCACTCGTAGTGGCCGTGTTCCTGCAGGATCGCCCGGGCCCGTTCCAGCTTTTCCGCCGACGCCATCACCCGCTCGTTGGCCAGCCAGGAGTTGGGGTCGGCGATGGCCAGCCAGCCGTACTGCCAGTGCACCGTTACCGCCGCCACCAGCATGGTCACCATCAGAGGCAACGAGACCAGACGGGTTAACCAGCCGACGATCAACAGCACCCCGCCACCCAGCTCGGCGCCAATGGCCAGCGCGGCCATCACTTCCGGCATCGGCAATCCAAGCCCCCACTCCGGGTTGCCAAACCAGGCCGCGGTATCGGAAAAATGGCTGAATTTGTTCCAGCCCGCCTGAATCAACACCGGCGCCAGGTACAAACGGATGGCCAGGGGGGCCAACCCTTCCAGCGGCAGGGTGCTGGCGTAGAACCGCTGCCAGAGGCGCGTGAGGGTCTGCATAACGTAACTCCCGAATCAGATAGGTTGAGGGAGTGGACCGCCCTGCCCGCTTTTGGCTTTCAGCGGCGAAGGATTACTCCTTGTGGATCAGGTACTCCAGGTCCCCTCGCAGGTCGTCCAGCTGGTGGTTGAGCTTACGGGTTTGCCGCGGGGTCATCTCGGCGTGAATGGTGATAAGCCCCCGGGCAAGGCGGCGCCGGTTGTCCTCGATCTGGCTCAGGTACTGCTGCCCCTTGACGTCGTCCGGCGTAACCAGCAACAGGGTGAGCGCCTGCTCCAGCTGGGCTTTGTCCGCCCGTTGTCGCAGCGCCTCGGCCAACCGGTCTATCCAGTCCTGACGGTAGGCCAGCCACAGCGCCAGCGTGTTGTGACGCTTGAGGTTGTAATCGGCGATCACCGCTTTCTGGGCGGGCGAGAGCTTGCCCAGCCATTTGCGCAGTGACTTCTCCATCCGCTTGTTGGCCTGCTTGACCCGTTCCGACAGCGTCATGTCGCTGTACTTCTCGATGAGTTCGTCGTTCTCCCGATTGACCTGGGCCAGGATCTCCTCGACCTGTTCATCGCTGAAGGATTGGATAAGCCCCACCAGATCGGGCAACAGGTGGGCAAACAGACGGTACCAATGTTCCGAGGCCTCGTTCATGTGCCTGAGCACCGTTTCTTCGTCGAGGGGATGAGCGATGTCGGCTTGCAGCCGGTTGAGATGTGCCAGGTAGAGCGGCAGTTCCTGCTGCCGATGCCAGCGCAGTTGCCGGCCAATAATGGCGTCCAGCGCCCCCTCCTGACTCGAGGTCAGGGTCACGTAATCGTCCACTTGCCAGGGGATGATCCAGTCCAGCCAGCCGTAGACAAAGCGGGGCGAGCAGCCGGACAGGACACAAAGCAGCAGCAGGAGCCAGGCCCATCGTTTCATGAGCGTCCCCCGCCTGTTGATGACGTTTGCTTCTCCCTCACCGGCCCCACTCCCCTTGAGCTACGGGGTCATGGCTGCCACGCCCCTATCTGTTCAAAGTAGTGGGTACGCCATTGAGAGTAAATGGGATCCCTCTGTCGCCGGGCCATTTGCTCTGCCCACGCGGCGCACATCATCAGGTAGAGTGCGACCGCGGCGCGCATCGACCGCCACTCCGCGTCGCTGGCTTCCATGCCCCGTTGGCTCAGGTAAGCCGACCAGATCTGACGCCCACCGGGCGCTTCCGCCACCCAGGGCGCCAAGTCCATCAGCGGAGAGCCCTGGCCGGCGTATTCAAAATCGATGGCCCGCCACTGGCCATCCGGACCGACAAGCAGGTTCTCCCGGTGCAGGTCGCCGTGCACCAGCCCCGAGGGCAACTGACTGCGGTGCAAACAGTCGGTCCACCGCGACAGCTGGCTCAGGTAGGGCTTCATGTCTGAATTGGCCGACCCCAGATACTGCCGGATCCGCGCTTCCGGGTCGACGGTTCGCCACTGCCCGCCCACCTGATGCAGGTCGAGCATCAGCTGAAGCAGGGGCTGCGGCGCGACAGTATCCGGTGTCGTTCCGCCGAAACGGGACACACTGAACTGTGGGTCCCAAAAGAGCAACTCGGGCGCCCGGTCGATCGCCGCGACCGCTCGCCACGCCCGAACCTCCTGCTCGCGGTCCACGCAGAATGCCAGGTTGGGATTGTGCAGCCGGAGCACCCGCGCTTCGGCACCGTTCAGGCGCCACAACCGATTGCCCAGGCCGCCGTCGATGGCGTCCAACGAGTCCCAGCGGAACCCGGCATTTGCCAGTCGGGACAGGGCCAGATCAAGGGGGTCAGACACCCCGAAGCCTCCATTGGGGGGCATCATCCAGATACTGGGCGCGCCATTGGAAATAGGCCACCGTGGCCATGCCGACGTAGAACACGAACAGCCCGGCGGTCAGGTAGAAGCCCTTCTCCAGGTAGAGGTAGATCGACGCCAGGTCGATCACCACCCAGTAGAGCCAGTTCTCCACCACCTTGCGCGCCACCATCACCGTGGTCACCACGGCAAAGCAGGTGGTCATCGCATCCAGGTAAGCCATGTCAGCGTGGGTATGGTTGTCCATCAGGTAGCCCACACCGAGGGCCGCCAGGCCGGTTGCCCCGATGATCAGCAGGTGGGTATTCAGGCGCCAGCGCACCATCGGCACCCCGTCGCCGTCCCGCCCGCCGTAACGCCACTGCCAGAAGCCGTAGGCGGCCATCGCCAGGTAGTAGACGTTCAGGACCGATTCCATCAGCAGCGCCACCTGCCAGAACAGCACGGTGTAGATCAGGGTACTGGCCGCCGCCGCAGGCCAGCACCAGATGTTGCGCCGCATCGCCAGCAGCAGGTACACGATGGCCAGCAACACCGCCACCGCTTCCCAGCCTGACAGGGCGGTCGCTTCCGCAGCCGCCCCGCTTAGCCACTCACTCACTGTGGTCAAGGTTCACACCACCCGGAATGAACTTGCAGACAAACACGCCCTTGCCCCACTGCTCGTGGGCCGCTTTCATCTCTGCCGCCAGCAGGGCCATGACGGTGTCGTAGTCACCCATCAGCTGGGTGCTCATGCCGTTGGTCAGGCGACGCACCTCGGGGTACTGGTCGAGCCGTTGAATGAACCACTTGATGACGCTCAGGTAATCGTCTTGCAGCGGATACAGGCTGATCTCTACGGCCAATTGCATGGCGTGCTCCTTAGAAGTAGTCATAACGGAAAGTCAGGCCGAACTGACGGGGATCGCCATAACGCACATACAGTTTGGGCGCCCAGTCTTCGTTCGGTTCATTGCCAAAGTAGAAGCCGCGCACGCCGTACTGTTCGTCGGTCAGATTGCGTCCCCACAAATAGAGTGCCCAGCGCTGCGCCTCGTAGCCAACCTTGGCGTTGAGCAGGGTGTATGCCTCGGAGCGGGCGTCGTGGCTGTCTGAATAGTAGAAGGCATCGACGCCATTGAGGTTCAGGTTGGTGAACCAGCCATTGTCGGCACGGTAGGTGCCGCCCAGCGTGTATTGGTAGCTGGGTGAATGGGCGAGTTCGCGGCCGGACAGATCCACCGCACTGCCGTCCGCCTGGGGCAGAAGATAGCTGTTATAGCGCGCCTTCAGCAGCCCCAGTGTGCCGTACAGTTCCAGTTGACGGGTGGCTTGCCAGTCCAGCTCCCACTCCAGGCCGTAGTTCTCTGACGCGCCGGCGTTGTTGGTGTAGAGGAAGAAACGCTGGGGGTTGTCCGGATCCTGCAGCGACGCTTCCACCTGCTGGTCCTGACGATCCATGTAGAAGAGCGCAAGATGGCTGTTGATCGCGCCGTCCAACCAGCGGCTCTTCAGACCGATCTCGTAGTTGTAGAGGGTTTCTGACTCAAACTCGGTCTGCCCTTCCAGCACCGGCGGCAGCCCCATATTGAAGCCCCCGGCCTTGTAGCCCCGGGCCAGGCGAAGGTAAGCCCGATGTTGATCACCCAGTGAGCGGCTGGCAGACAGGTGGCCGCCCCACATGGTCTCTTTCGGGTCAAAACTCTCGCCGGCGTCGTCGACGTAATCGCTCTGGCGGTACTCCACCCGCAAGCCGGCGGAAAGTTCCCAGGCCCCGAGTGTGCTGTCGAGCTGGCCAAACAAGGCGGTATTGGCCGCCTTGTAATCGCTGATCAGGTACTGGTCCGCAAAGCCGTTGTAATCGCTCTTCAGATCGTTGTGCTCTTCCAGCTTGCTGTAGTACACGCCGATCAGCCAGTCGGTGGTTCCGGCAAATAGGCGCCCGGCCTCGCCGGAGGCAAAACGGAACTCCTGACTGAGGGTGTCGCGCTTACCCTGTTTGTCCCAGTAATAGTCGTAGACACAAGGTTCGCTGCCGGTGACGTTCCAGTTGTCGTCGTAGATCGGGCACTCCAGCCCCGCCCAGTAGTCGGGGTTGGCCCAGTCACCGTCGTAGGCGTGGCGGGTGTGGCTGTTGGCGTAGCTGGTGATGGCGGTCAGGTTCACCGCGTCTGAGATGGCCCAGCCCAGCTTAAGGGCCGCGCCATTGGTGCGCTGGCTGTCCACGCCGGGCTGATCGGTCAGGGTGGTGAAGCCGTTGTTGTCGAGCGTCCAGGCGTCGTAGCCGTTGTCGAGGTTGGCGT
>CAZWED010000007.1:9609-24721 GCA_964632645.1 uncultured Ferrimonas sp.
CCGCCTGGAAGTTGTCCGTTGGCAGCCATCGCAGTTTGGCGCGAATCGTCGCCTCATCGCGCTGGTTGGTGTCGTCCACGCCCAGATAGGCGTTGTTACGGAAGCCATCCTGCTGGTGGCTCTGAACCGCCAGTCGATAGAGCAGCTCGCCATTGGCGTCGGCCGCGCCGGAGGCGTAGGCCCCCAGAGTCAGCTGGTTGTCCTCGGCGACGGTGACCTCGGTGCCCGCCTCGAACAGTTCGGTCGGATCCTGGCTCTTAAGGTAGATCAGCCCCGCCAGCGCGTTGGCACCATAGCGGGTGCCCTGGGGGCCGCGCAGGACGTCCACCTGCGCCAGGTCGAACAGGCTTGCGGCCATGCCGATGCCGGACAGATCGATGTCGTCAACGATAAAGCCCACTGAGCTGTTCGGTGCCCCTTGGTACTCCTCCTGCTCGCCCACGCCGCGGATCTGGAAGTAACGCGGACGGGAGCTGCCGCCGGACCAGTTCAGGTTGGGGATGCGATGAAGGGCGTCTTCGAAGTGTTCCCCCCCTTCATCCGCCAGCTGCTGAGCATCCAGTACCGTGGCGGAACCGGGCAACTCGGCCAGCGACTGGCCACGGAAATCGGCCACAACGGTGAGGGTTTCCATCGCCTCTTCGGCAACGGCAGGGAGAGTGGCCAGCATGGCCAGGGAGAGCAGCGAGCGTCTCATGTCCGTGTCAAATCTCTTTTTCGCGGTGCAAAGGACAGATCCGGACGACGGTAACGGGGTGCACGAGGCGCCATTCCTACGCCGGTATCAACCGGATCAGGTTCAACGGGTTCCCTCAAAAAGAGGATCTCAGTGCGCGGCACACCCCGTGGCGAAGCGGAGTATATCCAAAAGTCTGGCGTTTTGGGACAGCTGACGCAAAAAAGCCCGCTTTGCGGCGGGCTTCATCGGGGTGGGTTTACTGGTCCCAGAGCTTCGGCTCGGTCTCAGTGCGGTTGTAGTCGTAGGCCAGGTAGGCCCAGTATGCGATCCCCAGGGTCAGGAAGGTGGTGATGACGCCGGACAGCAAGGGGGTGGAAAACATCACGGGGGAGAGCTCGATAAGCATGTCAGTCATGGCATTTCTCCAAAAAACAGCAAAAGGGGCGGCCCAATGCCGTGCAATCGTCCGTGAGGGCGGTGAATTTGACTGCCATTCTAGCGAGAATGCCAACAAAAAAACCGGCGGACCTCACAGTCACTACCGGTTTTAGTTGGCGAATTGTAAAGGGGTTTTTCCAGATCTATTCGTCGGTGGCCCGGCGGACATAAATCTCGAATTCGGCGGCCGCCGTGGTCGGTGCCACGGCGGTAACCGGACGCCGCTCACCACCGTGAAGGTTTACCGGACGCCAGCTCATGGCATCCGCTTCCACGGGCATGCCACTGGCGTCATAGAAGGTGAATTTGTATTGCAGGTAGCGGTCGGTGCTGACCCGGGAGATCAACACCGCCGAGGCTTGCAGCCGCTCACCCTGGTAGCGTTTCTGCACCTGTTCGATGCTCACTTCTCGGGCTACGCTGCTGGAATCGATGCGCAGCTCAGGACGGTCAGAGCGGGCGGCCACGCCCGCGGTAATGGCGCTGCATCCGGTCAGACACAGCAGTAACACCCCAAACCACGCTTTCATCCCTGCCTCCTAGTCGATCAGGAAATGGGCCCTCGCCGTGGCGATGGGCTGCTTTCGATTGGTCTGCCAGCAACTGACGCTGACGTTCGCGACCCGACGCCCCTGCCGGGTGATCTTGCACTCGCAATAGGTCTCCCGGGCGTAACCGGCGCGCAGATAATCAATCGAGAAATCAACAATCTTGGGCACCCGGGTGGTCTGCATCAGCACCATCAGCTGAAGGATCGCCGACATCTCCATAAAGCCAGCAATCACGCCGCCATGCAAGGCGGGCAGCATGGGGTTACCCAGATTCTGCTCTTTCGGCGGCAGCCGGAACACCATCTCATCGCCAAAGCGCTCACACGCCATGCCGATAAAACGGGCGTAGGGCACCAGATCCAGTACGCGGCCGTAATCGTTGTCGGCGTTGGCTTCCTTGAGGAGTTGTTTTAAGTCCATCACTCCCCCTTGAGCGCCTGACGGAAACCGTCGGTCATCAGTTCCGGGCCAATTCGCATAAAGGACCCCACCGCCTGGGCGATCGGATCATCCATCGAATCCTGGTACGCGATGCCCCGGGTGAACGCCACCGCACTGGTCAGCTTGAAGCACTCCGCAAAGCCGTATACCGGCTTGCCCGGCTCCGCCGCCTTCATGTAGTCCACCCGCAGGTCGAGGGTCGGGCACAACTCAATGTCGCCGGAGGCGTGGGTCACGGCACACACCACGGCCGCGCCGGAGGCGGTGTCCATCAGGGTGGTGATCACCCCACCGTGCAGGACGCCGGTGTCCGGATAGCCCACCAGTTGTTCGTTGTACGGCAGCTCCAGCAACACGTGGTGCTCGCTGCCCTCAAGGGTTTTGACGCCGAGCGCCCGGCACTGGGCGAGCTGATCCACAAATCGCGTGGCCAGTCCGGTCAGGGGAAAAAACGCGCTGTTATCCGGTCGCATCATGAGGCCAACATCGGTCCCAGGGGACGGCCGCCCAGCAGGTGCATGTGAACGTGGTACACCTCCTGTCCGCCATGCCGGTTGCAGTTTACGAGCAGACGGAATCCGTCCTCATCGATCCCCAGTTGCTTGGCCAGCTTGGCCGCTACGGTGAACATACGGCCCAGTGCCTGTTCATCCTCGGCGGTCACGTCGTTGACCGTGGGGATCAGGTGGTTGGGGATGATCAGAATGTGGTGTGGCGCCTTAGGCTGGATGTCCTTGAATGCGGTCACCAGATCGTCCTGGTACAGGATCTCCGCGGGGATCTCTCGGCGGACAATTTTGGAGAATAGGGTTTCTTCGGCCATGAAGGGCTCCCAAGTCAGGCAATGGTCAGTCAGCTGTTATTATACGAGCCTGACGGGAATAGGAAAATTGGCGGTGACCGGTTGCGCTCACTGGCCGGGTGTCGCCAGCTTTACAACCTCAGCGGGCGCGGCGCCGTTGCAGCCGTTTCTGCTCTTTCCAGCCTCGCCACAGACCAAACAGGCAAAACAGACCGTACAGCAGGATCATCAGCAAAAAGGGGCGAAACAGCGCAAACATCGTCGACTCCATCCGGTGCTCGGCAGCAGGATACGTTGCCCCAACCGCAAATGACGAGAGGACGATCACAAACCCTTCCGGTGCAAACCGTGGCTGACAAGCGCTTTGCCAGACCGCTACAATCGCCATCAGGAAAACGACCAGGAAGGAAGCTGTCCCTGATGATCCACTACCAAATCCAACCGATTGATCCCCTCGCCCACCTGTTTGCCGTCACCCTGAAAGTGCCGCAGGCTGGCGAAAAGCAACGCTTTACCCTGCCGGCCTGGTTGCCGGGCAGCTACATGATCCGGGATTTCGCCCGTCACCTGATTGGCCTGCGCGCTCAGCGCCCTGATGGCCAACCCCTGGGCCTGACACAGTTGGATAAGCAAACCTGGCAGCTGGATGAGGCGACCGGGGAAGTGGAGCTGCACTACCAGGTCTACGCCTGGGATCTGTCGGTACGCGGTGCGCACCTGGATCAGACCCACGGCTTCTTCAACGGCAGCAGCACCTTCCTTGCCGTCGTTGGCCAGGAGCATCAGCCGGTTAAGGTGACCCTGCAGGCGCCCGAAGGCGCCCCTTACAAGAACTGGCGGGTGGCCACGGCAATGCGTGAAGCCGGCGCCGAGCGCTACGGTTTTGGCGATTACCAGGCGGACAACTACGACGAGTTGATCGACCACCCGGTGGAGATGGGCACCTTCACCCTCGCCACCTTTGAAGCGGGCGGCGTGCCGCACGACCTGGTGCTGACCGGTCGTCACTTCGCCGACGTCGATCGCATCTGTTCCGACCTGAAAAAGATCTGTGAGTACCAGATTGCGCTGTTTGGCGGGCAAGCCCCCTACGACCGCTATCTGTTCCTGACCCAGGTGCTTGGCAGCGGCTTTGGTGGCCTGGAACACCGTGCCTCCACCGCGCTGGTGTGTGGCCGTGGCGATCTGCCCAGCATCACCGACCCGGGCATGAGCGAGGGCTAGCGCACTTTCCTGTCGCGTTTCGGCCACGAGTATTTCCACAACTGGAACGTCAAGCGCATCAAGCCGGAAACCTTTGTGCCTTACGACCTGAGCGAAGAGAGCTACACCCGCCAGCTGTGGGCCTATGAAGGGATCACCTCCTACTACGACGACTTCCTGGTCTACCGCGCGGGCTGCGTCGATAAGGAGACCTACCTGCAGATGCTGGCCGAAGGGATGACCCGGGTGACCCGCGGGGTTGGCCGCTTCAAGCAGTCACTGCGCGATTCCAGCTTCAACGCCTGGACCAAGTTCTACAAGCAGGATGAAAACGCCCAGAACGCCATCGTCAGTTACTACACCAAAGGGGCAATGTTTGCCCTGATGCTGGACCTGACCCTGCGCATTGAGACCCGCGGCGAACGCTCTCTGGATGACCTGATGACGCGCCTGTGGGAGCAACACGGCAAGCCCGGCATTGGCACCGCAGAGCACACCCACCAGGCGATCGTGGCCGAACTGCTGGATCGGGACGTCTCCGACCTGTTCGCCTACCTGGACAACACCGAGGACCTCCCGCTTGAGGCGCTGCTGGCCAAAGTGGGTGTTGAGATGCGCCTGCGCGCCGCCAACGGCAACAGCGACAAGGGTGGCAGTGGCAAACCTGCCCCCGAAGCCCATCTTGGCGCCCGTTACCGCGCCGAGAACTTCGGTGTCCGCATCGAGACCGTCAGTGAAGGGGGCAACGCCCACCGGGCGGGCCTTGCGGCCGGTGATCGCCTGATTGCCCTGGATGGCCTGGAGGTGGGCAGCAATCTCGACAGCCAGCTGGCGCGCTACGGCCTGGGCGCCCGCCTGACGGTTCATTGGTTCCGTCGCGACGAATTGATGTCGGGGATCCTTGAACTCTGTCCAGCGCCCATGGATACTGTGGTTCTGAGCCCCATGGACGGCGAAGACAACTCGCTGTGGTTATGACCGCCGTTGGGCACAACCGGCTCAGTCCCTGCCACCCCCTGGGTGAGCGTACGTTGCCGCACCCCACCGGGGTTTAGGAGGTTCTCTATGCCTGTAACTGATCCCAAACTGGAACGCCTGCTGCATCAGCGTTTTGAGGGTGCTGAATCCATTGCGGATCTGCGTGAGCGGTTGCGTGATGTGGAAGAGGAACTGCATTCGGTGTTCGCCAACGAGCTGTCGCGCTTCGTCGAAAGCACTGACAACAAAGCGAAGCAGCAAGCCTCCTGAGTCCTTGCGATGAAGCGATAAAAAAAGACCGGTATCCCCGGTCTTTTTTGCAATTACAGGGCGTATCACCCGTCACCCGACCTGTCTGGCCAGACCCAGCACGGCCGCCCGGCTTTTGGGCAGCAACTCGGACGGTTGTGCAACCGAGATGTCCAGATCACGCAGCAGGCCGTCGGCCAGGTCATACACCCAACCGTGAACCGACACATTCTGCCCACGGGCCCAGGCGTCTTTAACGACGGTGGTCTGGCAGGTGTTGATCACCTGGGCAATCACGTTGAGCTCACACAGGCGGCGATGCTGCAACTCAGGCGAAAGCGCATCCACCTGCGCCCGGTGGTCTTCGTAGACATCCCGAACGTGACGCAGCCAGTTGGTGGCCAGACCCAGGCGACTGTCGTTGAGTGCCGCCATCACACCACCGCATCCGTAGTGCCCCACCACCATAATGTGCTTCACCTTGAGCACGTCCACCGCATACTGAATCACCGACAGCGCGTTCAGGTCGGAATGCACCACCACGTTGGCGATGTTGCGATGAACAAAGATCTCCCCCGGCGCCAGATCGATGATCTGGTTCGCCGGTACGCGGCTGTCGGAACAGCCAATCCACAGGTATTCCGGCGACTGCTGGTGCTCCAGCTGGGAGAAAAAGTCCGGGTTATCTGCTTCTATCTGCCTGGCCCACGCCCGATTGCGTTCAAACAGGTGCTGTAAACTCGCCATGCATTCCTCAAATCTTGGACAAACCGACCCACTATACCCCCTTTGCGGCCCGGCAGTGGTCAAAGCAGCGCTTACAGGTTGAACGGTTAGACCGAATTCACGGTTTCGGTCACCCCGTCTGAGGATTCGGCAAGGCAAAGTCGATTACGGCCACGTTGTTTAGCCTGATACAAAGCGGCATCGGCCGCCAGGATCCAGTCGGTCTGGATCCCGCTGAACTCCGGTGACGTCACCAAAAGGCCAATGCTCACCGTCACATACAGCGGTTCACCGTTGATGGTGAAGCTTAAGGGCGCTTCCGCAATGTGGGTTCGCAGTGCCTCCAGGCGCGCCACCAGTTCGTCCGGCTGGCTGTGGGGCAGCAGCAACACAAACTCCTCCCCCCCGTAGCGGGCCAGCAGGTCGAGTTTGCGGCTGAAATGGGTCTGGATCAGGCTGACCAGGGACTTCAGGCAGTCGTCCCCCACCAGATGCCCGTGGTTGTCGTTGATCGCCTTGAAGTGATCGATGTCGATCAAGGCCAGCCCCAGCCGACCACCGCTGCGAAGGCAATGCTGTCGGGCGGTATCAAACTGCTGGTCGAAGTAGCGGCGGTTGTAAGCGCCGGTCAGGCCGTCGCGATGGGCCAGTTGTGCCAATTTGGCGTTGGCCGCCTCCAACTGGGCGGTGCGGGTCGCCACCAGGTCCTCAAGTGAGTGCTGATACGCCCGCAGCGCGCTGCGGTTGGTTTCCAGCTCTTCGTAGAGGGTGCGCACCTCGCGGGCAGAGCCCCGGGGCAGCGCAGGCAGCCGGCCAAGGGGGTTGTCCGATCCCTGGCTTTGCACCAGCTTGCGCACCAGAAACTCCAGGGGTGAGGTGAGGTAGGCGCCGATCTGGCGAGCCAGCAGGGTCGCCAGCACCATGCCAAGCACCAGCAGCCCGATCCCCATCAGGTAATAGGTTTCCAGTTGTTGCGCCAGTGGCCGGTACGGCAGCATCACAAACAGGCGCCAGCCATTATCCAGCCCCGTCTCAAGGTAGAAATACTCACCGACCGAGGCACTGGTGCTGTGGATGTTCATCAGCGCCAGATCGAACCCCTCTATCTCCTTCAGTCTGACAAACTCAAAGGGGGCATAGCGTCGGAGTTTGAGGCTGTCGCTGGCGTAGATCAGCCGGCTTTGGCTGTCGGTCAGCACCATCGCCACCTCGCCCCAATGGCTGTGGTCACTGCCGGTGGCGATGTGTGCCAAATCCAGCGAACCTTCGACGATGCCGACCCGTTCGCCGCTGGCATCGACAACGGGGGCGCTGACCGCCACGATGGGGTCCTGGCCAAACCCCCGTCCCTGCAGCAGTTCCGAGGTGTAGGGTGTCCCCTGCTCCATCGGCACGCGGAAATAGCGTCGGTCCGCCACCGACAACAAGGGGTTGCCGATCATCAGTTGGCTTGGGCTGGCGTGGGTCACCCTGCCGTCCCGGTCAGCCATCATCATGGTGAGATAGCCGGGGTACTGATCGTGCAGCTGCTCCAGCGCGGCCTGCCACTGTGACGGCGGCATCTCCCGGGCAAGCCATTGGCTGGCCAGCACCACCGCCCGCTGGTGAAAATCGAGATAGCGCTGGTAGTCGTGGGCCAGATGGGCGCTGCGCTCGCTCAGGTTGGACGCCAGCAACTGTTGCTGGGTAACCACCAGATTCCGGCTGGCTACCAGCATGGCGATCATAAACACCAGGCTGAGCATCACCAGCACCGCGTGCACCAGTTTCTGGCGAAAGGTGCGCAACACATGGGGCTGCTGGCGTACCAGCCGGAACCAGCCGCTGGGGATCAGCAAACTGAGCAGCGACGCCAGAGCGGTGTAGAGAAAGCCATTGAACCCCTGCTTAACCACAGTGAAAAACTGGTAGTCCACCGGAATGGTGAAAAACTGCAGGATCACCAGGGCCGTTAACGGCATCCCCAGACAACACCAGTAGAACAGGTCGGCATAAAGCAGATACCAGCCACGGCGGCGCAACAAGCACACCACCAGCGCTTCCAGACCATAGGTGAGATAAACGTAAGGGTGGCCCCAGGTCTGGGCCAGGCCGGTGATCGCCAGGGCGGCACACCAGAGCGTGTAGTAGGGCCCGAGGCGACTGGCGCAGAGCAGGATCAGCGTGTTGCCCAGCACCAGTTCCACATTGGAGAACAGGGGCAGCGGGAAACAGTTAATGAGGTAGCCGAGCCCCCCCAGAACGGTGGAGGTCAGCAGGCGACCGGCAAAGATGCGGTAAGGCGCCAGCGCCCGATTCCCCATGTGATCGTCCTTGTCCGAGAATATCCGAGTAATTCGCTACACTATAACCAATAAGATCTTGGCGACAAGGCCAAAACCCCGGTTCGCCCGGAAAAGTTGGCGAAGGGAGGGACGGCAGGCTAGACCTGCATAGAACCGCTTTCAGGAGCACGTTATGTGGCAATTGCGCCGGGCCGGACTGGCGGACATCACCAGCTTGCAGGCGATCCGTCATCGGGTGACCGAGTATCCCGCCGACCGGGACCGGCCGGACACCCTCTATGCCCGCTATCTGGCCCGAACCGGCAAAGGCTGGCTGGGACGGGATGCGGAGGGCGATAAGGGGTTCGTCATCGTCAGCCTGAGCGACTGCTCGATATGGGCACTGTACGTTGACCCGGCCAGCCAGGGCATGGGGCTGGGTCGGATCCTGTTGCAGCAGGGATGCCGCTACCTGTTTTGGCAGGGTGCCAGAGAAGTGCACCTCCAGACCAATGCCAATACGGCGGCCATGGGGTTTTACCGCCACCTGGGCTGGCGTGTCAGCCAGCAACATGAATCGGGGCAGGTCAGCCTGACGCTGCCCCGCCCCGTTTTATTGCGAAGAGCCCTGCCTTAAGGCGCCAGGCGCTCCAGCTGCCACCGGCCGTCATCCAGCGTGTAGAGGAAACGGTCGTGCAGACGTTTCGCCCCACCCTGCCAGAATTCAAAGCTGTCGGCTTTTACCCGGTATCCGCCCCAAAACTCCGGCAGCGGCACCTCCCCCTTGGCAAACTTCTGCTTGAGCTCCAGAAACTTGGACTCCAGCACTCCGCGGGCGGAGATGGGCGCACTCTGCTGCGACACCCAGGCGCCCAGCTGACTGTCCCGGGGACGGGTCATAAAGTACTTCAGGGCTTCGCCGGCACTGAGCTTTTCCGCGGTGCCGGTGATGTGGACCTGTCGTTCCAGGCTCTGCCAGGGGAACAGCAGGCTGACCTGGTTGTTGTGGGCGATGTGCTTGGATTTCCGGCTGCCCAGGTTGGTGTAAAACACGAACCCTTTGTCATCGAACTGCTTCAGCAGCACGATGCGCTGGAACGGCCGGCCCTGCTCATCCACCGTCGCCAGGCTCATCGCCGTCGGGTCCAGTACCTGCGCCTCTTTTGCCTGCTCCAACCAGCGCTCAAACAGCGCCATGGGGTCCTCGGGCAGGTCTTTACGACGCAGGCCCCCTTTCAAATACTCTCGACGGATGTCGCTGAGGTCACTCACCGAACACACCTCCTTCGTGTTAACTGACGCATCATTCTACTCCAGCGTTCGTCCCTCTTTCAGCCCCCTCGCCCGTCGATACTGCTCAGGCGAGGTGCCCGCATGGCGGCGAAACAGCGTGATGAACGCCGAGGAGGAACTGTACCCCAGTTCCAGCGCCACCTCTTTGACCGACAGCCCCTTTTTCAGCATCCCCAGTGCCGTGAGAAAACGCAGCCGGGAACGCCAGTCGCTGAAACTCATGGAGAGCGCCTTCTGACATCGCCGTGCCAGGGTGCGCTCGGTGGTGTGGCGCCGACGGGCCCACTGGGCCAGGGTGTCGTTGTTGGCCGGATCCGCCTGCAACGCTTCAAGGATAGGCGCCAGCATGGGATCGCTGGTGGAGGGCAGGTAAGCCGCCAGTGGCTCGGCCTGCGCCAGCTGATCCACCAGCACCCGGGCCAGCCGCCGGTCCGCCGGGGTTTTGGGGTGGGCCACCTGGCGCCCGCCGAAATCCGCAACGATGGCGCGGATCAGGGGCGACACCATCAGCATGCAGGGCGCGTCAGGCAGGTTGGCGGCCCACTCGCGGTTAACGTACACCGCCCGGTACGCCACCCGTTGCCGACTGTAGCTGGTGTGCTCGACATCAGGCGGGATCCAGATGGCGTACTGGGGCGGCGAGAGAAACAACTGTCCGCCCACGGACAGTTCCACCACCCCGGCATCCACCATGTTGACCTGCCCCCAGGGATGGCTGTGGGGAAGAAAGGTGGTCTCCGGGGCGATCTCTTCGCTGTGGATGTAAATGGTGCCTTCTGAGGGGTCCAGAGGCAGGGGGTAGTGATACTGATCGCGCATCTTGTCCGTGTTCCGGCACATCATGTCCGATTCGCGTTATATCATGCGAAAAAGCCACTATACAATGCGCCCGTCTTTTTTCCCCTGTTCCTTTGTTTCGCGGAGTTGTTGCGTGTTTAACCGAGCTTACCTCTATCCGATTGCTGCCGTTGTGTTCTGGGCTGGAAACAACCTGGTGGGCAAATTGTCGGTGGACGTGATCTCCCCGGCGGCCATTGCCTTCTATCGCTGGGCGCTGGCCGCCCTGTTGCTCACCCCCTTTGTCCTGCCGTCGGTCTGGCGGGTGCGGCGCATCATCATCAAGAACCTGGGTCGCCTCACCATCCTGGCGGCGCTGGGCATTGTGGCGTTCCAGAGCCTGGCGTACCTGGCCGCGGCCAGCACCACCGCCACCAACATGGGCCTGATTGGGGCGCTGGTGCCGCTGATCACCCTGCTGCTCAGCGTGCTCATCCTGCGTGATGCCCCGACGGTTGGCGCACTGGTCGGCAGTGCCCTCTCCTTTCTGGGCCTGGCGATCCTGCTGGGGCATGGCCACCCCACCCAGATCCTGGATCAGGGCATGAACCCCGGCGACGCCATGCTGCTGGCGGGTGCCACGGCCTACGCCCTTTACGGCGTGCTGATCAAGCGCTGGATCCTGCCCCTGACCACCTGGCAATCGCTCTACGTTCAGATCCTGCTGGGACTGATTTGGCTGTCGCCCGCAGCGGTACTGAGCCCCTCCATGGCGTTGAGCCAGGACGCGCTGCCGCTGGTGATCTACGCTGGCATCTTCGCCTCCGTGCTGGCCCCGTTCTGCTGGATGCAGGGCATTGCCAAACTGGGCGCCAGTCGCAACGCCAACTTTATGAACCTGGTGCCGGTGCTGACCACCGCCTCCGCCATCCCCCTGCTGGGTGAAAGCATCCACGGCTATCACCTGCTGGGCGGCGGTCTGGCTCTGGGTGGCGTCTGGCTCTCCCAGAAATTGAAGAAAACTTTGTGGGCACGCACGCCGGAACCTGCTTAAACTCTTGTTAAGCATTGGTTAACCCACGATGGCGCTATGCGACTTCTTCTCCTGCTGTTATGGGGCATCTGTGGCCTGATCCAGGCTCGCCCCTACGACCCCGGCCTTGCCATCAAGGTCGGGGGCTTCTGGGCCGACGTTGATTCCAGTTTTGGGGCGGTCGCCCAGGGCGCCAGCGGCCCCATCCGCATCGACTTCGAGTCCGACCTGGCGCTGGAAGAATCCAAATTCAGCCCCTTCATTGAACTGACCTACCGCTTTAATGACCGCCACCTGGTGGGACTCAACTACCTCACCCTGCATCGAAACGCCGAGACCATCCGCAGTGAGAAGACCTACGAGTTCACCTGGGAAGGGGAGACCTACCGCATCAATTCGGGGGCCTTCGTCAATTCCCAGCTGAACATCGACATCTATCAGGTGCTGTACGGCTACACCTTCTTCCAGAGCAACCGCTTTGCCGTGATGGGCACCCTGGGCGCCCACGTCATGGACATCGATGCCCGCATTGGCGGCCAGCTGGAGATCGTGTCCGACAACGGCATCGATACCCTCGCAGACACCAGCGCCATCGGCAAAGTCACCGCCCCCCTGCCCAATGTCGGCGTGGTGCTGGGCTGGCAAGCGGCAGAGCGTCTGCTGATTGCCGCCAATGCGCAGTACCTCAGCGTCAGCTTTGACAACTACGAAGGGCGCCTGCTGGATATGCGGATCCAGGCCAGCTACTACTTCACCAAACAGTTCGCATTGGGCCTTGCCTGGCAGGATTACGACGTCGAGGTGGACGAAGAGCGCCCCTACAGCAATGTGGACGTGAACTTTCGCTACCAGGGCCCCTCCGTCACCCTGATCTACGAGTTCTGAACGGGCGCACACTCCGTCGTGGCACGCAAGGATGGCCCCGCTCGACTAGTCTAAGAGCACGACCCCAGAGGAGTGCCACCATGAAACCCGTTTTACGTTCTGTCCTGTTGATCCTGCCGCTGCTGCTGACCGGGCCGGTTTGGGCCGCCCATCACCAGATGCCCGAAGAGATGAAGGTGCCCTGCAATGACAAGGCCGAGGGTGACGCCTGTCAGTTCAGCCGGGAAAACGGCGATGAGATCACCGGCGTCTGCCAACGCGCCAATGATGCCCTGTTCTGCCATCCTGAAGGCCATGGCCGGGACAAGGCCGCGCAACAATTGATGGCCGCCTGCGAAAACAAAGCCATGGGCGACGACTGCATGATGTCCGGCCAGGGCGGCAATGAAATGATGGGCCAGTGCATTGAACACCCCTCAGGTAAGTTGATGTGTCATCAGCAAAAATCGAAAAAGCCTGAGTAAACCGTTGCCCTTCCCAGCTCGTCACGCCGGGCCCCTCCCCGGTGTGACGCCCGTTCAACCACTCTGTGAAAAATCCGTTTACACCTTGTTTTTTTCGAGCCTTTGACGGTTTTCGGATCGCTGGTTAGTATCCCAATGTCACATTTGCCTCCTCTCCATAAGGATACGTGGATGAAAAAGCTGATTATTGGTGGCCTGTGCGCCTCCGCACTGGTGCTTGCCGCCTGCAGTCAAACCGAAACCGCCCAGACACCGACCGCCGAAGCGGTACAAAAAGCCCTGGGCTCCGGCATCGAGCTGCAAAACTTCGACAGCAGCATCCGTCCCCAGGACGACTTCTACGGTTACGTCAACGGCACCTGGCTGAAAACCGCCGAAATCCCGTCTGACCGCACCACCACCGGCGCCTTCTACGACCTGCGCGAAAAAGCCCAGGCCGACGTGAAAGCGATCATCGAAGAACTGGCCGCCACCGAAGGGTTGAAAGCGGGCAGCGATGAACAGAAAGTGGCCGACCTCTACCGCTCCATGATGGACACCGACACCATCGAGCAGCTGGGCATCACCCCGCTAAAGGGCGAGTTTGACACCATCGCCGCGCTGAAGAGCAAAGACGATCTGGCCGCCTACTTCGCACGCAGTCAGACCATCGGCGGCGGGACTCCGCTGGCCTTCTACGTCAGCGTCGACGCCAAGGATTCCAGCCGCTACGCCACCCACATCTGGCAGTACGGCCTGTCCCTGCCGGACCGCGACTACTACTTCAACGACGCCGAGCGTTTCCAGAAGATCCGCGACGGTTACGTTGCGCACATCGAAAAGATGTTTGAACTGGCCGGCCTGCCCAACCCGAAAGCCAGCGCCCAGACCGTGATGGCCATCGAAACCGAGCTGGCCGAGCACCACTGGACCCGCGTCGAAAGCCGCGACAGCGAGAAGCGCTACAACAAGTACGCGGTATCCGAGCTGTCCAAGCTGGCCGATGGCTTCAACTGGAACCGCTACCTGGAAGCTCTGGGTGTCGCTGACCAGCCGGACATCATCATCAATCAGCCCAGCTACCTCGAAGGTTTCGGCGACGTGTTCAAGTCCCGCTCTCTGGACGAGTGGAAGACCTACATGACCTGGCACACCCTGACCGCGTTCGCCGGTCAGCTGAGCGCCGATCTGGACAACGAAAACTTCGACTTTTTCGCCCGTCAGCTGAACGGCCAGGCCGAGCAGAAAGCCCGCTGGAAGCGCGGTGTGGACAAGGTCAACGACGATCTGGGTGAAGTGGTTGGCAAGGTGTACGTGAAGCGTCACTTTACCCCCGAAGCCAAAGCCCGCATGAGCGAGCTGGTAGAAAACCTGCGCCGCGCCTACGGCGAGAGCATCGACGACCTGGAGTGGATGAGCCCGGAAACCAAGGTGAAAGCCAAGGAAAAACTGGCCGCCTTCACCCCGAAAATCGGTTATCCGGATCGTTGGCAGGACTACTCCTCCCTGGAGGTGAAATCGGACGATCTGATCGGCAACTCCATGCGTGCCGCCCAATGGCAGCATCAGCAGGACATCGCCAAGCTGGGTGGCCCGATCCAGAAGTGGGAGTGGCACATGACCCCGCAGACGGTGAACGCCTACTACAACCCGACCATGAACGAAATCGTGTTCCCGGCCGCCATCCTGCAACCGCCCTTCTTTAACATGGAAGCGGAAGACGCCGTGAACTACGGCGGCATCGGTGCGGTGATCGGTCACGAAATGGGCCACGGCTTTGATGACCAGGGCTCCCGTTACGACGGCGACGGCAACCTGAAAAACTGGTGGACCGAAAGCGACCTCAAAGCGTTCCAGGAACGCGGTTCCAAGCTGGTTAAGCAGTACGCCGCCTACCAGGTGTTTGAAGACCTGAACGTCAACGGCAAACTGACCCTGGGTGAGAACATCGGTGACCTGTCCGGTGCCACCATCGCCTACCGGGCCTACCAGATGGCGCTGGACGGTAAGGAAGCGCCGGTGATCGACGGCCTGAGCGGCGACGAGCGCTTCTTTATCGGCTTTACCCAGATCTGGCGTGCCAAGTACAAGGAGCAGGCGCTGCGCAACCGCGTTGCCACCGACCCGCACTCCCCGTCCCAGTTCCGCGCCAACGGCCCGCTGGCCAACATGCCGGAGTTCTACGAGACCTACAACGTGGCGCCCACCGACGCGATGTACATCGCACCGGAAGACCGGGTAAAAATCTGGTAAGACACACCACACGGACAACGCCCCCTCTTGGGGGCGTTTTTTTTGTGAGTCTTAAACCACCTCCTACGGAGGTGGTGATCGTTGGTTCTGGGCTTTG
>CAZWED010000008.1:0-23892 GCA_964632645.1 uncultured Ferrimonas sp.
ACGGAAGGGGATTCTGATGGGATCTGTTAAGTTCGAAAAACATCTGCTGGCGACCTCCATCGCCATGGTCCTGGGAGCGGGCACCCTGATGCCGGCTACCGCAATGGCCGAAGAAGCGGAAGCCAATGTTGAGCGCATCGAAGTTCGTGGCATGCGCGCCTCCTTGACCGCTTCCATGAATGAAAAACGTTTTAATAATGCGGTTGTTGATGCGGTGACTGCCGAAGACATCGGTAAATTTCCGGACAACAACATTGCCGATTCACTGAGCCGTATTCCGGGCATTGCGGTTTCCAAGCAGTTCGGTGAAGGTTCTACCGTCTCCATTCGTGGTGCCAGCAACCAGCAGACCCTGACCACTCTGAATGGCCAGAGTGTGGCGTCCACCGGCTGGTACTCCCAGCAGGCGATCGACCGCTCCTTTAACTACTCGCTGCTGCCCTCTGAGCTGGTGTCCAGCGTTCAGGTGTACAAGAGCTCCCAGGCCAACCTGGTGGAAGGGGGCGTGGGCGGCACCGTTCAGGTCAATACCCGCAAGCCGCTTGAACTGGACGCCAACAGCGTCTTCGGTTCCATTGCTGGCCAGTACGCCACCGGTTCCGAAGAGTTCGAGCCGGATCTGTCCGGTCTCTACAGCTGGAAGAACGATGCCGAGACCTTCGGCATTCTGGTGGGCGCGGCCTATCAGGATTACACCCTGGAGCGCCGCGGCCAGGAAGCCCTGGTGTCCTGGGGCGGTCGCTATGCGGACGTGAACTTTCACCAGGAGCGTGAGCGTCGCGCCTATGACGTCACCCTGCAGTATGCGCCGACCAGCAACCTGGACATGACCCTGCACTACCTGAATCTGGAACTGGGTGCCAACAACATCAACACCGCCAGCTGGGTACCGCAGGCCGGTGGCATCGCCAATGATGAGCGCTGTGAAGTGCCGTCCACCAGCCAGACCGGCAGTGACCTCTGTCTGCGCAAGACCACCACCGCCGCAGATGGCGAGCAGGTGTTCTGGGATGTCCGTCCGCGTAACGGCACCATGGACTCCGAAACCCTGGACTTCAAACTGACCTACAGCGGCGACGCGTTCACCGTCAGCACCCAGTTTGGTACCACCGAAGCCAGCGGCGGCACCTCGTTTGAGACCAACTACGCCGCGATGCTGGATCCCGCCCTCTCCGCGGGCACCATTGATGCCACCGGCGACGTGGCCATCATCGACACCCCCGGATACGGTGCCGATGCGGTGCCGGAAGAGATCACCGGCTGGTTGGGTCTGCAGGGCAGCCAGGTGGTTCAGCAACCGAACACCGATGAAGAGACCTACGCCCAGGTGGATTTCCAGTTCGACGTGGAGCTGGGCTTCATCACCGCCATTGATGTCGGGGTTCGCTATGCCGACCACGACGTGAAGACCCAACAGTTCCGCCCCATCTACAAGGCGGACGCGGACTTCCACCCGACCGGCTCCCAGATGACCGACGGCACGCTGGAAGCGGGCATGGACGGTAAGATGATCGCGGCGCCGGATGGCAGCTTTATGCTGAGCCACACCATGGCCCAGATCGACGGCTGGACCGAAGACAAGACCGCCACCGCCACCATCAATGAAAAGAACCTGGCCGCCTACATCATGGCGACCTACGCCACTGAGCGCGTACGCGGTAACTTTGGTGTGCGTTACATCGACACCTCTGCCAAGGGCGGCTATTTCCAGCAGAGCTTTGTTGACGGCGCCATCGAGTTCTCCGACGGGCTGGTGTACGACAAGTACGATTACAGCGAATGGCTGCCGAGCGTTAACCTCGCCTTTGACCTGACCGACGACATGATTCTGCGTGCCAGTGCGGCCCGGGTACTGACCCGTCCGAACTACGACGACATGTTCAGCAACCAGCGTTTCGTCGGCCAGCAGGACAACACCCCGGGTAACGAAGGCCTGATCCAGGGCACCGTGCGCCTCGATCCCTACCTGGCCAACCAGGCTGACCTGGGCGTCGAGTGGTACTACACCCCGTCCTCCCTGCTGGCGATTGGCGCCTTCTATAAGGACGTCGACAACTTCACCCGCATCGACCGCAAGCTGAACCAGCAGATCGGCGTGGAAGCGCCGGATCTGGTGGGCGTGGCACCGGGTGACCTGCCGGAAGGCTGTGTCTCTGCCGATTGCTGGACCGTGGACAGCCGCGTCAACGGCGATGGCGGCGACATCAAAGGGGTGGAGTTCCAGTGGATGCACACCTTTGACAGTGGCTTTGGCGGCATCTTCAACTACACCTACGCGGATGCCTCCACCGACCCGCTCAACTTTGCTGACCGCAACGGCGTGTTCTCCGACAGCTCGGAAAATTACGTCAACGTTGTCGCCTTCTTCGAAAACGACACCTTCTCTGCCCGTGCCGCCTACAACTGGCGCAGCGAGTACATGGTTCGCGAAGTGGGCTTCTACGGTAACCGTCTGCACGACGACATCGGCACCCTGGACCTGAGCTTCGCCTACAACTTCAACGAGCACCTCTCCTTTACTCTGGATGCGGTGAACGTGACCGGCGAAGACGACGTCGAGCTGGGTAACGACAACGCGGCGCTGGACGGCAACAGCGGAGCCCCCCGATTCACCGAGGGCTACCCGGTGGCGACCTACGAGCGCGACACCCTGTACACCGTAGGTGTGAAGGTTAAGTTCTAACCGAAACGCCGTGATAAAAAGCTCCGCTGAAGCGATTCAACGGGGCTTTTTTTATGCTTTATCCGGTGCCGGATAGGGCTCAGAATGACAACAGGAAAATCGGACAGGGAGAGACGATGACGCACGCAGTAAAAGCGATTTTGATTCTTGGTGGTGGCACCGCCGGTTGGCTCGCCGCCAACCACCTGGCCACCCGCCTGGCCGGCAGCGGCACCCGGATCACCCTGGTGGAATCGGAGGAGATCGGCAGCATCGGCGTAGGGGAGGGCACCGTGCCGATGATTCGGGAAACCCTCCGGCAGTTCGGCATTCGGGAAACCGACATGTTTCGCCACTGCAGCGCTACCTTCAAGCAATCCATCAAGTTCGTCGACTGGCTGCACAACCCCGGGCAGCAGCCCGGCCACTACTATCACCACCCCTTCGAATACCGGGCGTTGCCCTATGGGGCGATGGCCACGCAATGGCTGGCGTCCGACTCGTCCGTCAGCTTTGTCGACAGCCTCTCGGTGCAGGGGCGGCTGTGCGACGCCGGTCTGGCACCCAAGCTGATGACCCACCCCGAGTTTGCCGGGCATTTTGATTACGCCTACCACTTCGATGCCCGCCAATTTGCCAGGCTGCTGCGGGACAACGCCGTGGAGCGGCTGGGCGTGGTGCATCGCCTGGGGACGGTGACGGATGCCCGTACTCATCCCAATGGCGACATCGCCGCCATTCAGCTTGCGGACGGCGAGTCGCTGGAAGCGGATCTGTTTATCGACTGCTCCGGCTTCGCCTGCCAACTGCTGGGCGAGGTGTATCAGGTGCCGTTCGTGGATAAGTCGTCGCAACTCTTTGTCGACACCGCGCTGGCGCTGCAGGTGCCCTATTCGACGCCGGATGCGCCGATCGCCAGCTCCACCATTGCCACCGCCCAGCCGGCAGGCTGGATCTGGGACATCGGCCTGCAGCAGCGGCGTGGCATCGGCCACGTGTATGCCAGCGATTACCAGAGTGACGACGAAGCGGAGCGGATCCTGCGGGCCTACGCCGGGCCGGAAGCGCGTAACCTGGAAGCGCGAAAAATCCCCATGAAGATTGGCTATCGTCGCGAGTTCTGGCGCAACAACTGCGTTGCCATCGGCTTGTCACAAGGCTTTGTTGAACCGCTGGAGGCGACCGCGATCCTGGTGACCGACACCGCCTGTCGCATGCTGGCCCAGATGGTTCCGGCCGGGAGGGCCGAGATGCCAGCGGCCGCCGGACGCTTCAATCGTGTGATGGTGGATGCCTGGGAGCGGGTGATCGATTTTATTCAACTGCACTACCGCCTGAGCCAGAGGGACGATACGGCGTTCTGGCGTGACAATCGTCATAACCCGGTGATGTCGGATACCCTGCAGGAGCGCCTGGCACTGTGGCAGCATCGTGCCCCCTGCGAGTTCGACTTTGACAGTCGGCTGGAAGTCTTTAATCTGGCCAGTTACTGCTATGTCCTATACGGTATGGCATTCCAATCCCAACTGCACGGCCGTGAAGGCTGGGGCGATGCGGCAGCAACGTTCCGTCAGCATCGGGCCAGTGTGGAGCGTGCCACCGATGGCACGCTGCGGTTAATGAAACCCAACCGGGAATTGATCGACAAAGTGTGCCAGTACGGTCTGCACAAAGTGTAAAAACAATAACAAGGAGTACCACCATGGAAGAACGGTTTCAGATCCTCAACTCCGGCGCCCACCGCGCGCTGCGGGTTGCCCCGCTGACCGACTTTGCCTTCATGGCTGAACAGCATTTCATTCCGGTCACGGTCAAAGAGTTTGGCCAGGCCTGCGGCTACCTGCCGATCGTCTTCGTCAAGGATGGCGACACCGGGCAGTTCCGCGCGGTGGCGATGCTGGGCCTGCGGGCTGGCCACAACCACTTTGTTGAGGGCAGCAACTGGAAGGCCGGTTACGTGCCTCACTTTATGATCCGCCAGCCCTTTATCCTGGGCAATCAACCGAATGAGAACGGCGACGTGTTCGTCGGCATTGATACCCAATCGGCCCGCGTCAGCGAGGCGCAGGGCGAGCGTCTGTACACCGACGACGGGGAGCAGACCCCCTTCCTCAAGTCGGCGGTGGAGTTCATCGGCAAACTGACCGACAGCCAGCGTCTGACCGAGATGCTGATTCAGCTGCTGGTCGAGCATGACCTGCTGGTCAGCAAGACTCTGCGCGTCCGGGCGGACGGCCAGGAGCACAACATCAACGGCATCTACATGGTGGACGAAGAGAAGTTGCATGCCCTGCCGGACGAGGTGCTGCTGGATTTCGCCAAGCGGGGCGTGTTCGCCGCAGTGCATTTCCACCTGGCGTCGCTCAACCAGATCCACCGCTTCTCCAACTGAGCGGTTCCCCCTCAACCCGCTGCACCGGCAGCGGGTTTTTCTTTTGTGGCTCAGCCCATCAGGCCAACGAACAGGATCCAGCAGGCAAAAAAGCGTTTCAGCTGCACCGGAGACATCAGGGTGGCCAGGCGTCGTGCCAGCACGCCACCGATCACCGCGGCCGGGCCGGCAAAGAGCACAATTGGCCAGACGATGGGCGCGCCCTCAAGCAGGTTTAGCCCGGTGGAGAACCACACCGTCACCGCAGACACCATCACCCCCGCGGCGACGGCCATGGCGCTGTGACAGCGCAGCAGAATCAACAGGATCACCAGCAGTTCCCCAACCCCGACCGACAACCAGGCGGTGATCACGCCGCCGACCAGTCCCAGCACTGCCAGTGCCGCTGACCATTGCCGGTTCAGGCGCTGCCTCGGGCGCTCGCTGGCGGGCCGGAAGGAGAGCAGCAGGATAACGGCGCCCAGAGTCACCGAGAAGAGGCCAAACAGGGTGTGCAGCTCTGCCGGGGCGGGCAGGGCGCGGCCGAGCAGAATGCCGGGCAGGGTGCCGACCAGCGTGCTCAACACCGCGGTTTTCAACGGCAGCCAGATGCCCTGGTGAGCCCCCGCCTCGTCGCACCGGGCATAATGCCGCCAGGCCAGTGCCCCGGCCGTCATGCCGAAACACTGGATGCCAAAGGAAGACGCGACCGCCTGCCCGGGCGTCAGTCCCAACTGGCCAAAGGCGGGGATAAATACTATCCCGCCACCGGCGCCGGTGCTGTTGGCCACGACCGCCCCCAACAGGCCAAGCAGGCTGAAGTGGCCATAATCCGCAACCAGCGGCAGAGGGTTGGCCAGATGGATGAGGCTGGCGGCGATCAGCAGAACCGAACCGGGCCACCAGAGTGGCCTTGCCAGGGAGAGGGTGCGCGTCTTCATGTGTCCGGGGTGTTTGTGGTTCGTAATGGGGTTGTGATTGCCGTAAGCTACCACCGTTTGACAGCGGTGTCAGGCCGTGGTCGATGCGCTTCCCTGCCACACCGGGAAAAAAAGTGAATCCCCCTCTGGACAGTCAATGACAGCGTTGTCATTATGTAATGAATTTGTGGTTTTGTCTTTGGGTTCTCCCAGAGGTTGGCCTGCCGGGCTGTGGCGTTCTCCCCCTACAAGGTGCCGTTGAATTTTTGCCTTGCCACTCCCTCGGTCCAGGCGTCCGCTGGTCGGTCTTTCGTCTCGACGGCCAGTGCTTTTTATTCTGACAGGTCGCAGCAAGCGGCCGAGCATCGACAAGGAAGGGAGTATGCGAGCAGTCTTGCCTCTGGCGTTGATGGTGTTGGCAGGATGCCAGCAGGGGGCCGCCGCCCCCGACGCCGCACTGGATCAGGACACCCTGAACCGACTGGCCAGCGAACTGAAAGTGGTGCATCGGGTGGTGGACAATCGCCCGGGCCCCCACTGTCGGGAGGATAAGGGCGGCGGGTCCTGTTATCGCGCCGAGATCCAGATTCAGACCGGTGACACCCCGTTGCCGGCCAGTGGCTGGGAACTGCGCTTCAGCCAGGTGTCTTACGTGCAGGGCAGCAGCGGCCCGCTGGCCATTGAGCACATCAATGGCGATCTTCACCGCATGGTGCCGCAGGACGGCTTTACCGGCGTGGCGGCGCAGCAGACCCAGGTGGTGCCCTACACCGCCAACTTCTGGAGTGTTTCCAATTCCGATCCCATGCCCAACTACTACCTGGTGGCCGAGGGGCTGAAGCCCGTGGTGATCGCCAGTACCCGGGAAGTGCGTGATCCGGAAACCGGCTTGTGGATCCTGCCTTTTGTCGAGCCCATGACCGATCCCGAGCGCCAGCTGAAACGCACGGCGGAGGACAACACCCCGCAGGCCACCCCGGACCAACTCTATGTCGACAACGCGGCGCTGGCGGCGGGGGATTCGGCATTGCCGGCGGCGGGGCTGATCCCGACTCCGGCCAGCCTGCGCTTCAGCGATGAGGCACCGCTGGTCTGGTCGGCCGGTTATCAACTGGGGCGCCAGGGGTTTGATGGGCTGGATGCGGCCTGGCAGCGACTGGCCGAACTGGGCTTTCTGGTGGCTCGGGATGGGGTGCCACTGACGGTGGAGCGGGTCGACGGACTGGCGGAGGAGGGCTATCGCCTGACGGCCAGCGGTGACGGTGTGCGGGTGCAGGCCAGCAGCCGGGCCGGCGCCTTTTATGCGCTGCAATCCCTGGCCGGGCTGATCCGCAGCGGCCAGGAGACGTTGCCCGCCCTGATCATTGAGGACGCGCCCCGCTACGATTATCGCGGCATGCACCTGGACCTCTCCCGTAACTTCCCGGGCGAACGCGTGGTGTACCGGATCATCGACCAGATGGCGGCCTACAAACTGAACAAACTGCACCTGCACCTGGCGGATGACGAAGGCTGGCGCCTGGCCATTCCCGGCCTGCCGGAGCTGACCGACATCGGTGCCCGTCGTTGTGCCGAAGCCGAAGAGCGGGCCTGTCTGTTGCCGCAGCTGGGCTCGGGCATCGATGCCGACAGTGAGGTTAACGGTTACTTCACCCGCGACCGTTATATTGAGCTGCTGCGCTACGCTGCGGCCCGTCAGATTGCGGTGATCCCGTCGTTTGATATGCCCGGCCACAGCCGCGCCGCGGTGCGCGCCATGGCGGAGCGTCACCGTCGCCTGATGGCGGAGGGGCGGGCCGACGAAGCGGGTCGTTACCTGCTGTCCGACTTGGAAGACGCACCGGAGTACCTGTCGGTGCAGTACTACACCGACAACACCATCAACCCCTGTCTGGATTCCAGCTACACCTTCCTTGGCAAGGTGCTGGATGAGGTGCAGGCGATGCATCAGGAAGCGGGCACGCCGCTGACCCTGTACCACATCGGCGCGGACGAAACCGCCGGGGCCTGGGAGCACTCCCCCCGTTGTGAGGCGCTTATCGCCAGCGAAGTGGACCTCCATGAAACCGAAGACCTGCTGGGCTATTTCATCCGCCGGGTGGTGGACATGCTGGCCCAGCGGGGCATCCGGGCCGGTGGTTGGAGCGATGGTTTGCTGGAATCCAAGGCGCAACTGTCGGTGCCTGTTACCTCCTATAGCTGGGACCTGCTGGCCTGGGGCGGGCATGACAAAACCCATGAACAACTCAGCCTGGGCTGGGACGTGGTGCTCTCCAGTCCCGACGTCCTCTATTTCGACTTTCCCTACGAGGCGGACCCCAACGAAGGGGGCTACTACTGGGGCGCCCGGGCGATCAACAGCCACAAGATATTTACCCTGATGCCGGACAACCTGCCGGCGCACGCGGAGATCTGGCGGGATCGTCAGGGCAATCCCTACCAGGCGGAAGACACCGCATTCCCGTTGAAAGGGGAGCGCATCCGGGGGATCCAGGGGCAGCTCTGGAGCGAAACCGTGCGCCATGCCGATGTGGTGGAGTACAAGCTGTTTCCCCGTCTGCTGGCGCTGGCGGAGCGCGCCTGGCACCGGGCAGCGTGGGAGCTGGATTACGTGCCCGGCCGCACCTTCCATGCCGAGAGTGGCTTCTTTACCGCCGGGGCGGAGCGGCGAGCCGACTGGCAGCGCTTTGCCGCTCTGGTGGGGCAGCAGGAGCTGGCCAAACTGGACGCCGCGGGCGTGGCCTACCGCATCCCCACGGTGGGGGCCCGACGGGAGGGGACAACCCTGCACCTCAACCTGCTCTACCCGGGATTGCCGTTGGAGTATCGGGTTGAGGGCGGCCAGTGGCAGTCCTACCAGCAACCGGTTGATGTGAAAGGGCGGGTTGAGATCCGTGCCCGTTCCGCCGATGGCCAGCGCCCCGGCCGCAGCCTCTGGGTGGAAGCCGACGAGCGGCAAAATGGGGTAGACAATAAATGACAGCGTTGTCATTATCGAATCATGACGAGCCATCGACCGGCCAGAGCGAACAGGAGAACCACATCGTGGCGAGCTTTGACAGTCCCCTGCTGCTGGGGATCGATGGTGGTGGCAGCAAGTGCCGCGCCATTCTTTTCCACCCCTCGAAAGGGGTGATGGGTACCGGCCTGTCCGGTGCCGCCAATCCGGTGAATGGCCTGGAAGCCGCCCGGGACGCGATCGTGGATGCCTGCATTCAGGCGTTGGAAGCGGCAGGGTTGAGTGCCGAACAACTGGGCCAGTGTGTGGCCGGGGCCGGCCTGGCCGGGGTCAACCTGCCCTCCTGCTGTGCCGCGATGCAGGCCTGGCAGCACCCCTTTGCCGAGTTTTACCTGACCACGGATCTGCACATCGCCTGTCTGGGGGCCCACGGTCGCCAGGACGGCGCCATCATGATCACCGGCACCGGCTCCTGCGGTTTCCTCGATCACCGGGGCCGGCAGACCATCGTCGGCGGCCACGGTTTTCCCCAGGGCGACAAGGGCAGTGGTGCCTGGTACGGCCTGATGGCGGTGCAGCGTGCACTGGAAGCCAGCGATGGCCTGGCGCCGGCCACCATCATGGCCGCCGGTCTGGCCCGGGCCCTTGGCAGCGATGAACCGCTGGCCTGGGTCGAGCAGCTGGCGGGCCAGCGCTCCACCGCCTACGCCCGACTGGCCGGGGTGGTCTTTGAAGCGGCGGAGCAGGGCGACCAACCCGCCCTGGCGATCCGGGCCGAAGGGGCCGAATACATCAACCGTCTGGCGCGACAGCTGCTGGATGCCGGCGCCCCCCGCCTCTCCCTGTTGGGCGGGCTGGGGCCGCTGGTGATGCCGCACCTGAGCCGCGATGTGCAGGAGGCCCTGTCTCCGGCACAGGCAACGCCAGAGATGGGCGCGGTCTTTTTCGCCCAGGATCAGCGCCGGGAAGGCGCACGTAAGGAGCAAGGATAATGAGCAGCATTATGGAGCGTGAGGCGCTGGAAGCCTCCGCACGGGTACGGGATCAACTGGGCCACAATGGCGCCGTCCTGCAGCAACTCGGCGCGCAGCTGCGCACCACTCCGCCCAAGTTTGTGATGTGGGTGGGGCGGGGCAGTTCCGACCACGCGGGCGTCTTTGCCAAGTACCTGATCGAGATTGAGCTGGGGATCCCCACGTTCGCCTCGGCCCCGTCCATCGCCAGCATCTATGGCCGACCTCTGCAGGTGGCGGGCGCGCTGGTTCTGGTGATCTCCCAGTCCGGCCGCAGCCCGGATATTCTGGCCCAGGCCCGCATGGCGAAACAGAATGGCGCCCGGGTGGTGGCTCTGGTCAATGACGAACAATCCCCGCTGGCGGCGCTGGCCGACTTTGTGCTGCCCCTGCGTGCCGGTGAGGAGAAAGCGGTGGCGGCCACCAAGAGCTACCTGGCGACACTGAGTGCCCTGCTGCACCTGGTGGCGGCCTGGACCGGTCGGCGGGAGTTGGCGGACGCCATTGACCATCTGCCGGAGGCATTGACCGCCGCCGCCGAGGCCCCCACCCAACTGACGGCCGCGCCGTTGAGCAACGTGAAGAACCTGGTGGTTCTGGGGCGTGGTCTGGGCTATGCCATCGCCAAGGAGATTGCCCTCAAGCTCAAAGAGGTGTGCGGCATCCACGCGGAAGCGTTCTCCAGCGCCGAGTTTTTGCATGGCCCCGTCACTCTGGTGGAGCAGGAACTGACGGTGCTGGACCTGGACATCGACGACGAATCCGCTGCGGCGCACCGTGAGCAGATGGCGGAGATCGCCGGTCGTGGTGCCCGGGTCATCAAGATGCAGCAGGTGGGCCAGCCCCATCGGCGTCTGGCGCCCCTGACCCTGATGCAGCGTTTCTACCTGGATGTGGAAAAGGTGGCTTTGGCCCGCGGCATCGATCCGGATAACCCCAAGGGACTGAAGAAAGTCACTCAAACCCTGTGAGGCAACGATGAGGCAGACCTATCAGATCCGCCGGCTGTTCAATGGTGAGCGTTTTCACCGGGACGCCTGGCTGACCATCGACAACGGCAAAGTGGTGGCCCTGGGCCATGGCCAGCCGCCCGGTGATGCCGAACCCCTGGATGGCACATTGGTGCCGGGCTTTGTTGATGTGCAGGTGAACGGTGGCGGCGGCGCCCTGTTTAACGACGCGCCCTCGGTGGCGAGCATCGCCACCATCGGGGCCGCCCATGCGCGCTTCGGCACCACCGGGTTCCTGCCGACGCTGATCACGGACCGCCTCGAGGTGCTGCAACAGGCCGCCGACGCCATAGCCCAGGCCCGGCGTGAGGGCATGCCCGGGGTCCTGGGGGTGCACTTTGAAGGGCCGCACCTGAGCGTGGCCAAAAAAGGGGTGCACAGTGCGGAGCACATCCGTCCCCTGAGCGACGCCGAGATGGCGGTTTACACCCGCACTGATCTGGGTGCCGTGGTGGTGACCCTGGCCCCGGAGAACGTCCCCGTCGCGCAGGTGGCGGAGCTGGCGGCGGCCGGGGTTAAGGTTTGCCTGGGCCACTCCAATGCCGACTTTGAGACGGCCCGCGCGGCACTGGACGCCGGGGCCTGCGGTTTTACCCACCTGTTCAATGCCATGTCGCCCTTCACTTCCCGCGAGCCGGGCATGGTGGGGGCGGCCTTGCTGGATCGCAACAGCTGGTGCGGCCTGATTGTGGATGGCCATCACGTGCATGACGCCAGTCTGCAACTGGCGATTCAGGCCAAGGCGCCGGAAAAGATGATGCTGGTCACCGACGCCATGCCACCGGTGGGCATTGAGGGGGACACCTTCACCCTGCTGGGGCGTACCATCCGGCGGGAGGGGGATAAGCTGACCGCGCCCACCGGGGAGCTGGCGGGTTCGGTGCTGGACATGGCCTCGGCGGTGCGCAACAGCGTGCGTCGACTGGGGCTGGCGGAGGCCGACGCATTGCGCATGGCCAGCCGCTATCCGGCGGAGTTTCTGGGGCTGGAACACCCCGGTCGGCTCCGGGTCGGCGCCCGCGCCGACATGGTGCTGCTGGACGATGAGTACCGGGTGGTCCGGTGCTGGATCGGCGGTCAGGCGCAACAACATTCATAACAATAAACGAGGCCGGCTCCCGAAAGGGGCCGGCCATTGTGCATTTGGTGGGGGCGAGAGCAGGGAAGCCGATCAGTCTCTCCCGCCCGATGAAAGCCAACGGAAGAGAAGCGATAACTATGATAGAAGCCAAGCAAGCGGTCGCTCAGCGCAAGAGCAGCCTGATGCCGATGTTCATCATCGGTACCCTATTTTTCATCTTCGGATTTGTCACCTGGCTGAACGGCTCATTGATCCCGTTCCTGCAGATCATCTGTGAGCTGAACGAGTTCCAGGCGCTGTTTGTGACCTTTGCCTTCTACATCGCCTACACGGTGATGGCGTTGCCGATGTCCAGCATCCTGAAGCGAACCGGCTACAAGAACGGCATGGCCGTTGGTCTGGGCCTGATGGCCGTTGGGGCGCTGGTGTTCATCGGCGCGGCACAGAGCGCCAACTACGCCCTGTTTCTGACCGCCCTGTTTGTGCTCGGCACCGGCCTCACCATCCTGCAAACCGCCTCCAACCCCTACGTGGTGATGATCGGTCCCCGCGAGACGGCGGCGGTGCGGATCAGCATCATGGGGCTGATCAACAAAGGCGCGGGGGTGATCGTGCCCGTCGCCTTTACCGCCCTGGTGCTGTCCGGCTTTGAAGGCTTTACCGCCGACCACCTGGCGCAACTGCCGGAGGCGGAGCGGACCGCCCAGGTGGAGGCCCTGTCCAACCGCCTGGTTGAGCCCTATCTCTATATGGCGGGGGTACTGGCGGCGCTGATTGGCCTGGTGAAGTTCTCCAGCCTGCCGGAGCTGGAGTTTGAGGAGGAGGCCGAGCACGCCGACAAGGGCAGCATTGCGCACTTTCCCCAGGTGGTGCTCGGGGCCATCGCGCTGTTTTTCTACGTCGGCATCGAGGTGATCGCAGCCGACACCATTGGCCTCTATGGCAGCCAGCTGAAGGTGCCCAACTTCGCGGCGCTGACCTCTTACACTATGGTGTTCATGGTGATCGGCTACCTGATCGGGGTGACCTGCATCCCGCGCTTCCTCTCCCAGCAGAAGGCGCTGCTGCTCTCCGGTGTGGCCGGAATGCTCTGTGTCATCGGGGCCACCACTGCGTCTGAACAGAGCACCCTTATCGCCTCACTGCTGTGGGGGTGGAGCGGAGCACCGCTGGTGCCGGACGCCATCACTTTTGTCGCCCTGATGGGGCTGGCGCACGCGCTGGTGTGGCCCGCCATCTGGCCGCTGGCCCTGGATGGCCTCGGCAAGTTTACCGCCCAGGGGTCGGCGCTGCTGATCATGGGGATCTCCGGTGGCGCCATCCTGCCGCTGGTGTTTGGCAAGATTGCCCATCTGACCGGTGACATCCAGCTGGCTTACTGGCTGGGCCTGCCCTGTTACCTGTTCATCTTCTTCTACGCCGTGAAGGGGCATAAGCTCCGCAGCTGGTAAGGCATCAGACCGGGGCGTTGGCCCCGGTTTTCACAGGAAGTGGTCATGTCGACACCCAAATCACGCCTGCAGGCACTGGATGCGCTGCGAGGCTTTGACATGTTCTGGATCATCGGCGGTGAAAAGCTGTTTGCCGCGCTGCTTCTGCTCACCGGCTGGCCGTTGTGGCAAGTGGCCGCCAACGAGATGGCACACAGCGCCTGGCACGGCTTCACCTTCTATGACCTGATTTTTCCCCTCTTTATTTTCCTCTCCGGGGTCACCATCGGGTTGCAGCGCCAGTCGTTGATAGGGCAACCCTGGGCGGCGCGTCAGCCCCACTACCGCAAGGCGCTAAAGCGGCTGTTGCTGCTCAGTCTGCTTGGCGTGCTCTATAACCACGGCTGGGGCACGGGCCTGCCGATGGCGCTGGATGAGATCCGCTACGCCAGTGTGCTGGGGCGCATCGGCATGGCCTGGTTTATCGCCGCGTTGATCGCCTGGCACCTGCCCTGGCGTGGACAGGTGTGGGTGGCGCTGGCCCTGGCGCTGCTGTACGGGCTGGCTCAAGGGGGATGGGGCGAGGCCCCCTACGGGGCGGCGACCTCCCTGAATGCCTGGGTGGACCAGCATCTGCTGCCGGGCATCACCTACCGCAATGCGCCGCTGGACCCGGAAGGGCTGCTCTCCCACCTGAGTGCGGCGCTGAACGCGTTGCTCGGCGTCTGGGCGGGGTACTGGCTGCGACAGCCGTTCTCGGTGTGGCGTCGGGCCGGGCTGCTGGCGTTGGCCGGTGGGCTGACCCTGGGCCTGGGGTGGCTGCTGGATGGCGTTATCCCGGTCAACAAAACCCTGTGGACCCTCAGCTTCGTGCTGGTCACCGTGGGCTGGAGCGCGCTGTTTCTGGCGCTGTTCCTGGTCTGGGTGGATGGCTGGCAGTGGCGGCGTGCAGGGCAGGCGTTTGCCCTTATCGGCGTGAACTCCATCTTCATCTATCTGGCCAGTGCCTGGTTTGACTGGGGCTACACGGTGAACAGCCTGTTTGGCGGTGTGGTGGCGGCCCTGCCGGAGCCCGCCCGGGCGCTGGCGGCCACGGTGGCGTTGCTGGGGCTGCAGTGGGCGGTGCTGGCCGTGATGGCCCGGCGGGGACTCTTTCTGAAGGTGTGACTCAGCGGGCCAGCGGTCCGGAAGAGTCACGCAGAACCGGTCGGGGCACAAAGGTTTGTGCCTCGCCGTCGCTCTGTCGGCGGATCTGGCGGATAAGCTGCTCCGTCGCCTGCTGGGCGATCCCGACGATGGGCTGGTCCACGGTGGTGAGCTTGGGCCAGGTCTGGCGGGAGAAGGGGCTGTTTTCAAAGCCGACGATGGAGAGCTGATCCGGAATGGCGACCCCGGCCAGACGGGCGGCAAACAGCGCACCGGCGGCGATCTCATCGTTACAGGCGAACATCGCCGTGGGCGGGTTGGCCTGACTGAGCAGCGCCTGGGCGTTTTCCACACCGGATTCAAAGGCGTAGCGCCCGTCCAGAATCAACTGGGGGTCCACTTTCAGTTGGTGGTCCGCCAGCGCCTGCTTAAACCCCTTCAATCGCTCGTAGCTGGAGTGGTGCTCGCTGTCCCCGCAGAGAAAGCCGATCCGCTGGTGGCCCAGCGTAATCAGGTGCTCAGTGATGGCGTAGGCGCCCTGGCGGTCGTCGATGTAGAGGCAGTTGGGATCCGCATCCCCCTCTCCGGAGCCGGACACAATGCGCACAAAGGCCACATCCAGCTGCTCCAGCGTGTTGACGATGGCGGGGGACTCCGAGAAGGGCGGGGTTAACACCAGCCCGGCGACCCGGGAACGCTGGACCATCGCCGCGAGCTGCTGGCAGATGTTTTCCGCCTTGGCGTCACAGGGGTGGATCAGCAGTTCGTAGCCCTGACTGCGGCAGGCATCGAGGATGCCGTTCTGCATGTCGATGACGTAGTAGGCGTTCGGGTTGTCGTAGATGAACCCGATGGCGTAGGCCTTGGTGCCGGCCAGGTTGCGCGCCGCCGCGTTGGGCTGGTAGTTCAGCTCGTTGATGGCCGCCTGAACCCGCTCAAAGGTGTGGGGTTTGACTGATGGCTCGTTGTTGATCACCCGTGAGACGGTTTTAATGCTGACGCCGGCTTTGGCGGCAACGTCTTTGATGGTGATCTTCATGGAGGCTCCTCTGCGGCCCCGGCGAGCAGGAAACGGGGCCGGGTAGACCCCTGAGTCTAAAGGTTAACCCTTTGTTAGGCAACGCATTGGCGCATCGCCTGCGGCGCGCTTGAGCGACAGGCTGTCCACCATGTTGGCCCAGTCGCTGTAAGCCAGCGGTCGACTGTACCAGAACCCCTGCAGGACATTGCATCCGGCCTTTTGCAGCCAGTCATGCTGGGCCTGGTTTTCCACCCCTTCGGCCACCACTTTCAGCCCCAGATGATGGGCCAGTTCAAGCACCGCACGGATGATGGCGCTGTCCTGGGGATCGTCCGGGAGATTGGCCACGAAGCTGCGGTCAATCTTGAGGGTGTCCACCGGCAGACGCTTCAGGTAGGCGAGGGAGGAGTAGCCGGTGCCGAAGTCGTCGATGGCCAGCTGCAGGCCGAGGGCTTTGAGCTGGCACAGGGTATCGTGTGCCCGGTCGAGGTCGGTCATCAGCATGCTTTCGGTCAGCTCCAGCTCAACCCGCTGGGGCGGCGCCCCGGTGACGCGCAGGATCTCCGACACGGTGTCGACAAAATTGGGATGCTGAAGCTGGCGGGCAGACAGGTTAACCGAGATCACCAGGTTGTGGCCCTGATCCATCCATTGACGTGCCTGGATGCAGGCCTGAGTCAGTACCCACTCGCCGATGCTGACAATCAGGCCGGTTTGTTCCGCCAGGGGGATAAAGTCCGACGGGGCCAGCAGGCCTCGCTGAGGGTGTTGCCAGCGCAGCAGGGCTTCGGCGCCGGTGAGATCGTCGTCATTGAGCCTTTGCTGGGGTTGGAAATAGAGCTGGAACTGGTGCTTCTGAATCGCTTCCCTCAGCTCGTTTTCCAGGGCAATCATCCGATTCTCCTCCTCCCGCATGTCGGGGTCGAAGGGGATAAAGTTGCGGTTTGGGCTGCGGGCCGCCACCCGAACGGCGGCATCGGCACAGCGCAGTAACTCCTGACAGTTGGCCGCGTGCTCGGGATAGCGGGCGTAGCCCTGGTCAAACTCAAGATGGAAGCTGGCCGGGGCATTGTCGGCGTAAATGGGCGCGTCGAACCCGGCTTCAATGGCATCGGCAATGGCGCTGAGGGTGGCGTCGTCGACCTCGCCCTGGATCAACAGGGCGAAACGGGTGCCGCCGAAGCGGTAAAGGGTGATGAGGCGGTCGGGGTGGCTCAGCGGATTCAGGGCGCGGCTCAGTCGCTGTGCGGTGGTCTGGATGATGGTGTCGCCCGCCTGAAAGCCTACCTGCGCGGTGACCTGATGAAAGCGGCTCAGGTTCAGCAGGCCGAGGGTCAGGGGGCGGTCGGGGTGGGCCTGGATCAGCCCTTGGCCATCCAGGTCAAACTGATGGCGATTGGGCAATACGGTCAGGAGGTCATGGGTGGCCCGATGGCGCAGCTCCGCTTCTGCCCGAATGGCGGCGGTGATGTCGCGCAGATGCACCTGCACCTGTTTCAGATCCGCCAGCATTACCGCACGGGCGGTCAGATGGCGGCGGCCCAGAGCAAAGTCCCAGTCGTAGTCGCTCTTTTGCGCCATCAGCATGGCGCCAAGCTGCTGGGTCAGGTTGGGGATGAGGTTGACCGGTTCCGGCGCCACGCCGAGGTCCCGGGCCAGCCGCTCGGCGGCGGGGTTGAGGGAGAGCAGTTGGCCCTGAAGGGTGACGCTGAGGATGGGGTCCGGATTGCGTTCGGCAAACGCGCTGAGGCGGCGCCGTTCGATGCGCTCGGTCAGCAGGCGGCGGGCGGCAACACCGGCGGTCAGGGTGACCAGCACGATGAGCAGGGCAAACAGCAGGGCAAAAGTGGTGTTGGCCCCGGTGTGTTTATGGGTTGCCTGCAGGCTCGCGTTGGCCTGTTGGGTGAGCTGTGCCTCCAGCTGATCCAGCAGCGGGGTGCTCTGGCCATGTCGGTCGCGGATCTGGCTCAGCAGGTTTCGGGTCTGTTCCCAGTCCACCGGCGTGTGCGAGAGGGCCTGGTCGAGACGTTGAGCTAACTGGTGGCTTTCGTTCTGGAGTTGGTCGATGCGCGCGATATCGGGGTGCTGGGGAAGGCGTCGATTCAGGTTGCTGATTACCTGAGCAATTCGGTGCTGAATGGCGTAGTAGTGGCCCAGATAGCGTTCCCGATCCTGCTCGGCAAAGTACTCAAACAGCAGGCGTTCCGTGGCGATTTGATCCTCCCGCAGGGTGCGCAGGTCTTTCAGTTCCGCCAGCCGTTCGTTGACGATGGCCTCGGCGTTGCGGTTGGTCTGCTGGCCGCTGCTGTAGACCTGCCAAGCGAAGGCGATGCTGGTCATGAGCAGGATAAGTTGCGCCACGATCAGGCGCAGGCGAAAGCGAGTCCACAGCATGTCGATTAATGTCCTTATTTCACGAGTGCACTGCGAAAAAATGTCTTTGCTCGTTACAACATAGGGATCGTGGCCAGAACTGCAAGCGGTAAGTGATGTACCGGGTGAACCGAGGGCCTGGCCAACGGAAGGAGCGCAGTGCGTTATACCTACTAGCTGAAGCGACTCAACGGATGCGCCGGGGAGGCAGTATGTTCAGGCAGGGGCGTTGGCAGTGGTTGGTGGTTTCCTTACGCTGGGGTTTGGTGGTTTTGGGGCTGATGGGGGTGGCGAACCTGACCGCCTGCAGTGAACAATCCAGCAGTGATGCAACGCCGGATCCGGCCCCGGATCCCGACCCGTCACCGGAGCCCACGCCCGATCCGGATCCGGATCCTGAACCCGAACCGGACCCCGCACCGGACCCCCAGCCGGACCCGGATCCTGACCCGGACCCCGTCCTGCCACCGTTGCCGGATCCGGACCCCGACCCGGAGCCGACGCCCACACCGGACCCGGACCCCGATCCCGAACCGACTCCCACCCCCGATCCGGACCCGGATCCGATCCCGCCGCCGGTGCCGGATCCCGATCCTGACCCGACCCCGGATCCGACGCCCGACCCGTCACCGGAGCCGGACTGCCCCCCAATGGCCAGCGGGGCGTTGCCCATCGTGCCCTGCAAAGTGGGGTTTGGCATGGACACCCCCGCCGGCAGCGGCCGCCACCTGAGTCCACCGAAAACCACGGTGCATCGGGTCACCAGTCTCGGCGCCAGCGGCAGCGGGACGCTGAAGGCCTGCATTGATGCGTCGGGTCCACGGGTGTGCGTGTTTGAGACCAGCGGCACCATCGACCTGACCGAGCTGGGGATGATCTCCATCAACAACGATTACCTCACCATCGCCGGCCAGACCGCGCCCAGCCCGGGGGTGATGATCCGCGGGGCCTCGGTGCGCATTGAAGCCAGCGACGTGTTGATCCAGCACATTCGGATCCGAACCGGCGATGCCATTGAGGGCCGGACGCCCGGTGACCGGGATGGGGTATACGCCATCGGCAAATCGGACGACTCCAGCCGGCAGCCGCACAATGTGGTGTTCGATCATGTCTCCGTCAGCTGGGGCATCGACGAAACCTTTACCGTCAAGGACACCGCCCGTAACGTCACCATCCTGGACAGCATCGTCAGCGAAGGGCTCTGGTACAACATGCACCCCAAAGGAGGGCACTCCAAAGGGCTGATGATGTCGGCGGAGAACATGCTGGTGCAGGGTAACCTGATTGCCCATCACGACGATCGGGCCCCGCTGGAGACCTCCCCCAGCGCCATTACGGTGAACAACGTCACCTACAATACGCGCCAGGTGGGGATGCGGCTGTCGCCCCTCTCCAACAACGCCAACCACGATGGCAAGGTGCGGACCACCACGGTGGCGGGCAATGTCCGACTGACCGGGCCCAGCTCCGATCCCGGCCGCGACTCGGCCTGGGTCGTGGTTAATGAAGACCGGGACGGCTCCAGGATCTACATCGAGGACAACCTCTGCGATGGCTGGGAAAACGCAGACTGGCCCTGCGTCCGGGTGGATTCCAGCAAAGGCAGCAGCTTCCGGGTGAAGACGCCGCCGCTGTGGGTCGAAGGCTTGCAGGTGTTGCCCGCCTCCCAGACGCTGGATGCGGTGCTGGCCAATGCCGGTGCCTGGCCCGGCAAACGGGACGAGGTGGATGCCCGCATAGTGAGCGACGTAGCCAACCGCACCGGTACCATCGTCAACTGCGTCGGGCCGGGCACCATCTATTACCCGGTGGCGCAGGTCGACAGTGCCGGCAGCGGCTCCGTTACCGGCGCCATCCCGGATTGCGACAGCAGCAAAAAGGCTTACGTGGGACGAACCGTCGAGATTTTTGACGGCACCGGTTCCGGCCAGAAGCGGGAGGTGGGCAGTCAGAGCTGCAGTGGCGATACCGTCACCCTCAACATCACCACGGATTGGGACACCCGACCGGACAGCCGGTCGCGCTTCCGCATCCACATCCCCTGCGATGTGAATGCCGGTGGCTGGCCCGAGATGGCGGTCAATAAACGGACCCTCACCCTGCCGGGCAACCCTAACGCCCTGAGTGAGTCCGGCTATACCGAACTGGAGCTTTGGCTGCACCAGATGGCGAAACAGGTTGAGTAGTTTCAACGGGGGGCAGGGCAGGGGAAATGCCCTGTCGCCCCGATGGAACCTTGCTATACCTAAAGACTAGCCAAACAGCAGGTGTGCGACGGGCGGGTGAATACCCGGGAGGCAGTATGACGTGGCGCGATTGGCTTAGCCGTTGTAAGACCGCTTTGAAGGTGCTCTTGGTGGCCCTTCCCATATTTACGCTGATTTCCATGACCACCGGATGCAGCGAGCAATCCTCTTCTTCTCCTGAGCCGGATCCTGGTCCGGATCCTGGCCCGGATCCCGGTCCGGACCCTGGACCCGACCCGGGGCCTGACCCCGGTCCCGACCCGGGTCCCGATCCGGGACCGGACCCCGACCCGGATCCGGATTGTCCGACGCCGGAAAACGGTGAATTGCCGATTGTGCCGTGCAACGTCGGCTTTGGCATCACCACACCGGCAGGCAGTGGACGGAGTCAGAGCCCGCCAAGCACCACGGTGTACAAGGTGACCAACCTCAACGCCAGTGGTGACGGCTCCCTGAAGGCGTGCATCGACGCCTCCGGACCGAGAACCTGCGTGTTCGAGACCAGTGGCACCATCGACCTGACCGAACTGGGCATGGTGTCGATCAATAACGATTACATCACCATTGCCGGCCAGACGGCGCCGAGCCCCGGTATCATGCTGCGCGGTGCCTCTCTGCGTATTGAGGCGAGCGATGTGCTGATCCAACACATTCGGGTTCGCACCGGGGATGCCGTCGAAGGGCGGACACCGGGCGATCGCGACGGCGTGTACGCCATCGGTAAGTCGGATGATCCCAACCGGCAACCTCATAACGTGGTGTTTGACCATGTCTCCGTCAGCTGGGGCATCGACGAAACCTTCACGGTTAAGGATACGGCGAAGAACGTCACCATCCTGAACAGCATCGTCAGCGAGGGGCTCTGGTACAACATGCACCCGAAGGGGGGCCACTCCAAGGGCCTGATGGTGTCGGCGGAGGACATGCTGGTGAAGGGCAACCTGATTGCCCACCACGACGACCGGGCGCCACTGGAGACCACCCCCAGTGCCATTACGGTCAACAACGTCACCTACAACACCCGACAAGTGGGGATGCGGCTCTCGCCACTTTCCAACAACGCCAATCACGACGGTAAGGTCCGCACCACCACGGTGGCCGGCAACGTCCGCCTCAAGGGGCCGGATTCGGATCCCAACCGGGACTCCGCCTGGGCAGTGGTGAATGAAGACCGGAGCGGCTCCAAGATCTACATCGAGGACAACTTGTGCGATGGATGGGAAAACCCCGATTGGCCCTGTGTTCGTATCGACAGCGACAATGGCGCCAGCTTCCGGGTGAAGGAGCCGCCGCTCTGGATCGAAGGTCTGGTGGTGCTGCCTGCCAGTCAGGCCCTCGACTACGTGCTGAAAAACGCCGGCGCCTGGCCCAAGGCCCGGGATGAGGTGGACAGTCGAATCGTCGATGACGTCGTGAACCGGACCGGCCGGATCGTCAACTGCGTCGGACCGGGGAACTTTGAGTACGACGGGAAAGAGATCGACTGTTCCATCAATGCCGGTGGGTGGCCGGATATGCCGGTCAGCACCCACACGCTGTCGTTGCCGGAAGAGATCAACGCACTTGATGAGTCCGGATACACCAACCTGGAAGTTTGGCTGCACCGAAAGGCCAGCGCGATCGAATAAAGGAGTAAACCATGAAACACCCGATTCGAGTGATTGTGGCTGGCGTGGTGGGCCTGATTTTCGCCCTGGTGGGCCCTGGCGCGATCCCCAGCGCCGGGGCCGCCAAACCGGATAAGCCGCCGGGACAAACCAAACCCCCCAAGGAGAAGCCCGGCAAGCCGGACCCCGACCCGGACCCGGATCCGACGCCGGACCCTGATCCGGATCCTGACCCGACGCCGGACCCCGACCCGGACCCGGACCCGACGCCGGATCCTGACCCGGACCCGGATCCCACACCGGACCCCGACCCGGACCCGGACCCGACGCCGGATCCCGACCCGGACCCGGATCCCACACCGGATCCTGACCCGGCACCGGATTGCCCGGATCGCGCCGATGGCAAACTGCCCATCATCCCCTGTACCGAAGGGTTTGGTATCACCACACCGGCCGGCAGCGGGCGTAACCTGAGCACCCCGAAAACCACCGTCTACCGGGTCACCAACCTCAATGCCTCCGGCTCGGGCAGCTTCAAGGCCTGCACCGACGCATCGGGGCCCCGGGTGTGCGTGTTTGAGGTGAGCGGCGTCATCGACCTGACCGAGTTGGGGATGCTTTCCATCAACAACGACTACCTCACCATTGCCGGGCAAACGGCACCGAGCCCGGGCATCACTCTGCGCGGGGCGTCCATTCGTATCGAAGCCAATGACGTGTTGATGCAGCACATCCGCATCCGCACCGGTGATGCCATCCAGGGGCGCACACCGGGAGACCGGGACGGGCTCTACGTGATCGGTAAGAGTGACGACCCCAACCGCCAGCCCTACAACCTGGTGTTTGACCACATCTCGGTCAGCTGGGGCATCGACGAAACCTTTACGGTGAAAGACACCGCTCGGGACGTCAGTGTGCTTAACAGCATCGTCAGCGAGGGGCTCTGGTACAACATGCATCCCAAGGGCGGGCACTCCAAGGGGCTGATGATCTCAGCACCGAACATGCTGGTGCAGGGCAATCTCATCGCCCATCACGATGACCGCGCCCCGCTGGAGACCACGCCCAGTGCCATTGTGGTCAACAACGTCACCTACAACACGCGCCAGGTGGGGATGCGGCTGTCGCCGTTGTCCAACAACTCTGCGCATGATGGCAAGGTGCGCACCACCACGGTGGCGGGTAACGTGCGGTTGAATGGCCCGGATTCCGACCGGGATTCCCCCTGGGTGGTGATCAGCGAATCGCGCAGTGGCTCCAAGATCTACGCCGAGGACAACCTCTGTGAAGGGTTCGACAACCCCGACTGGCCCTGCGTCAAACCGGACAGCAGCTCTGCCGAGAGCTTCCGGGTGAGAACGCCGCCGCTGTGGCTGGATGGCCTGAAAGTGCTGCCCGCCTCCCAGACCCTGGACTACGTGCTGACCCACGCCGGGGCGCGTCCGGCGGATCGGGACGAGGTGGATCGCCGTGTCATTGATGAAGTGGCCAACCGAACCGGTACCATCGTCAACTGCGTCGAAGCGGGGACCATCCTTTACCCCAGCGCCCGGGTATCCAGTGCCGGCAGCTCACGGGTGGCCGGGGAGATCCCCGATTGCGACAGCAGCAAAACCGCCTACGTAGGACGCACGGTAGAGATTTACGAAGGCACCGGGGCGGGGCAGGAGAGAAGGGTGTCCAGCCAGAGCTGCAGTGGCGATACCGTGACCCTGAACGTTACCAGCAACTGGGGAACCGTACCGGACAGCAGCTCCCGCTTCCGCATCCACATCCCCTGCGACATCAACGCCGGCGGATGGCCGGACATGGAGGAGAACACCCGCAAGCTGACCCTGCCGTCCGACCCCAACGGCATCAGCGAATCGGGCTACACCAACCTGGAAGTCTGGCTGCAGCAGATGGCCAAGGCGGTGGAATAAGCCCCAGAAACCAAAAAAGCCCATCCTGTCGGATGGGCTTTTTCAAACGCGTTTGGTGGAGTCGGCGGGATTCTCCTTTGGTAATCATCCCGTTGGCCTAAGCTCTTGTTTTTAAAGCTTTTGATTCTGTT
>CAZWED010000009.1:0-2983 GCA_964632645.1 uncultured Ferrimonas sp.
CGCCCTCTGCATGGCGTACTCCGGCCGCTGCCTGCTCTCCGGTTACATCAACAAGCGCGATCCGAACCAAGGCACCTGCACCAACGCCTGCCGTTGGAAGTACGACGTCCACGAAGCCAAAGAGAATGAGGCGGGTGACGTGGTTGCGGTGCAGCCCGAGGTTCAGATCCAGCAGCCGACCCTGGGCGAAGGCCCCAGCACCGACCGCATCTTCCTGCTGCAGGAGGAGAACCGTCCGGGTGAGTACATGCCGGCGTTCGAGGATGAGCACGGCACCTACATCATGAACTCCAAGGACCTCCGTGCCATCCAGCACGTTGAGCGCCTGGCCAGGATGGGCGTGCACTCCCTGAAGATTGAGGGGCGTACCAAGAGCTTCTACTACGTGGCCCGTACCGCCCAGCTGTACCGCAAGGCGATCGACGATGCCGCCGCCGGCAAGCCGTTCGACCCGAGCCTGATGCACAGCCTCGAGTCCCTGGCCCACCGTGGTTACACCGAAGGTTTCCTGCGTCGCCACACCCACGACACCTACCATAACTACGATTACGGCTACTCCGTATCCGACAAGCAGCAGTTTGTCGGCGAGTTCACCGGTGAGCGTAATGCCCAGGGCCTGGCAGAAGTGCTGGTGAAAAACCGCTTTGAAGTGGGCAACCACGTGGAGCTGATGACGCCCCAGGGCAACCTGAACCTGACCCTCGGCCACATCGAGACCCGCAAAGGGGAGTCGGTTGAGGTGGCCCCGGGTAACGGCCACACCATGTACCTGCCGCTGCCTGCAGAGCTGGACCTGTCCCACGCCATCCTGATGCGCAACCTGGGCGAGGGGCAAACCACCCGCAACCCGCTGGCGAAGGAAGTCTGATATGGCGCTGGTGATCCTCGACAGCTGCATCAATTGCGACATGTGTGAGCCGGAGTGCCCCAACTCCGCCATCACCATGGGCGAGGAGATCTACGAGATCGATCCGGACCGCTGCACCGAGTGCGTGGGCCACTACGACAAGCCTACCTGCATCAGTGTCTGCCCTATCGACTGCATCGAGGTGGATCCGGAGCACCAGGAAGACCCGGACACCCTGATGGCCAAGTACCTGATTCTGACAGGCAAAGCGTAAAACGAAAGGCAGCCCCGAAAGGCTGCCTTTTTTCTTGGGCTTACCAGAGCCCTTTCTGTTTCACCCGGCGGGCCTTCTCCAGCTGTCCCGAGAGCGCCGGTTCCGGCTCCGGCTCGGCAACCGGTGCCGCCCGCGCCGTCATCTGATCCGACAACGCCGTCAGCAGCGCCAGCGTTTGGGTCTGTCCCGCCTGCAGAGCGGCAACACTGCCAAGCAGGGCGTCGCTGTCGAGGGTCGGCTCCGCCGGGGTGGCGGCCCCCGTCTGCGCCCCCAGTGCCTCAATAATGGGGGTTGGGTCGAGAGTGGGCGCGGTGGCCATCAGGGTGCTCAGCTTTTGCCACTGGGCCGCAGAAAGCCCGGCCTCCGGTCGCAGATTGACGCCGGCGGCCTCCGCCAGCGCCACCAGCTGCTCCGCATTGCGGGCCCCATCCAGGGCATCCGCCAGCAGCGCGGGCAGACGCGGCGCCAACTGGTGCAGGAACAGCCCGCTTAGGTAGATTTGGCGATGAAACTCGTTGCGGCGCTGACGAAGCACCTCCGGGGACGCCTCCCGGGCCTGTTCCGACTGCTGCCACGCTTTCAGCAGGCGCACCGCTTCCGCATCGGCTTCCAGCCCGTCCGGGGTGAGGGTAAAGCTGCAACTGATCCGCATATCCCCTCCTTAGCTGGCCTGGGCCGTCTCCGCCGCATGGTAGCAACAGATCTCACGCGCCAGCGCCGACTGCGGTTCCGCCACCACCGTCACCTTGTCTCCGAGGCTGGGGTAGGCCTCCCGAATGGCGGGCTCAACCAGGTGGGCCCCACCCCCGACCAGGTAGATGCGGTTCGGATTGCGGGCAAAGGTCTTGGCCTCGTACGCCACCGCGGCGCCCAGCTCGCTGATCTTCTCCTCGATGCGGGACAGCACCCAGTCCACCCGGCTGAGGTCATTGATCACCTGCTCCACGAACCCTCGGTCATGGCGCCGCTTGATCAGTTCATTGGCCACCAGGTAGCTGGCGTCACTGTCCGCTGCCGCCAGCGCCTTGCGCGCCGCGTCGGTCACCATGGACACGCCAATCTCGGCGTTGCCATAAACCGCGGAAACGTCCTCAAACTCCCCCACGATCACCCCCATATCGAGGGTGGTGCCGCCACAGTCAATCACCAGAGACTTGGTGAACTCGTTGACACCGGAGTCCATCAGGGTGGTCAGCACCGCTGGCAGGCTTTCCGGCAACACCTCCACATCAACAATCTCAAACAGCTCGCCCTTGTTGAGGCTGATCTCCCGCATCAGGTTGGCCTTCTTACGGGCAATGTTGACCTCGTTCTTCTGGCAATCGTCGGCGTTGTAATACTCGGTGATCGGCAGGGTCACCATGATGCTGACCGGGCACGGCGTGATGCCGGTTTGCAGCAGGGCGTGGTGTACGGAGAGCAGGTTCAGGTCGTCGTACTGATAAGCCACGTGCGTGGTCGCCAGCGCCCGATCGGAGGTGGCGTCAAAAGTGTATTTGGTGGTGCCGATCTGGTAGTTGAACACCTTCTTATCGCTCAGCAGCGCGGCACTTTTCCAATCTTTTCGAAAGGAGTTCGGAGAGATGATGCTGCGCATCTGTCCCCCGTCGATCCAGCTGATCTTGACGTTGGTGGAACCATCATCAATGGCAAACTTCATCTTGGCTACGGCCATCCCAAATCCCTCAATTGATTAAGCCCAAGAGCAACAAAGCCCACATACGTGGGCTAATGCGACCAGGATTTGAGAGAACTGAAACGCTAACCGGCCCAAAGGGCGAGATAGAGGCCACAGCCCAGCCCCAGGGCCACCACAGCGGAGCGCAGCGGCGGCAGATCGCCAACGTAGAGCAGAGGATGAA
>CAZWED010000009.1:2993-23126 GCA_964632645.1 uncultured Ferrimonas sp.
GGTCAGGGTGAACAGCAAAGCCGGCAGCGACAATGCCTCAAGGCTCGCTCCGCGCAGGTGGGCCAGGAGCACGCAGCCGGCGAAGAAGGCCAGTGCCTCCCAGGCGTTGCTCTGCGACGCCCGCAAGCGGTTGCCCATGCCGGTCAATGTGGCGTCCTGGGCACGGGGGTGGTGCAGGTCCAGTCCGCCAAGATAACGCCACTTGTAGTAGCCCCCCAACGCCGCCAGGGCATAGGGGATCAACAGCAGCACCAACAAACACCAAAGTACCAAAGGCATGGCACCCTCCTCCGGGTTCTGCACTGAGTATAGAAACGGAGGCGGGCAAAGCGGGGCAAACGGCGTTGTTGAACGGCCCGGTGAGGCGCCTCAGGAGGGGAGCAGGCCCGACAGGGGAAACGGCGGGGCGGGCAACAACGGATGGCGCCCCAACAGGGACTTCAGCTCCATCGCCAATTCCGTATCGCCCTCCATCGCCAGTCGACGCTGGAAAAACAGGGCGTCGCCGTCGGCGTTGCCCAGCGCCATCAGCAACAGAGCTTTGGCGTCACCACTCATGCTGGCGTCCTCCTCCGCGTCCGCCCAGTCCAGCCACAGGCGACCGTCAGACAGCCCCAGTTGCAACGCCCAAGGCCACTCTTTCACCGCGATGCTGACGCTCCGGCCATCGAGAAACGCCAGCTCCCCCTGGCGTAACGCCTCCGCCAGCCGTTGGTTTAACAGGGGTAACAGCAGTGTCCGGAGTGGTGTGATGGGGGGGCGAGGCAACATAATTTCACCAAATCAGAGATAAACCACTGGATGATAACGCCGCAATCCGATCTTGTTCCTGCTTTACATCAAGAAATGATCGCGATCGCACTGCTAACTTAGACGCCGTAGTTTTTTTTCCGCAATGGAGCCCAAGTAATGGAACTGCTCGCACCTGTGGGCAATCTGGCGGGATTGCAACCCGCGTTGACGCACGGCGCCGACGCCGTTTACGTCGGCCTCAAGGACGACACCAACGCGCGCCGCTTTGCCGGACTCAACTTCACCCCGGAAGAGCTGGCCGACGCCGCGGAACAGTGCCGCCAGGCCGGCCGAAAGCTCTACGTGGCGATCAACACCTTCCCGCAGCCGGGTCAGGAATCCCGCTGGCACGCGGCGGTAGACCGGGCCGCCGAGGCGGGGATCAGCGCCGTGATCATGGCAGACCCCGGCTTGCTGGCCTACGCCGCCCGACGCCATCCGGATCTGGAACGCCACCTGTCAGTACAAGCCAGTGCCGCCAACCTCCCTGCCCTTCGGCTGTTCCACGAGCAGTTCGGCATCACCCGTGCCGTGCTGCCCCGGGTACTGGACATTGAACAGATCGAGCGGATTGCCGAGGACTCCCCCGTCGAGCTGGAGGTGTTTGCCTCCGGCTCGCTGTGCGTGATGGCGGAAGGACGGTGCCAGCTCTCCACCTGGGTGAGCGGGCACTCGCCCAATTCCGGCGGCGCCTGCTCGCCGGCCTCCCTGGTGCGGTGGGTGGAGACGCCCTTCGGCCGGGAAGCGCGCCTGAACGGACGCCTGCTCGATCGGGTACCACCGGGGCAAGCCGGCGGCTACCCAACCGTGTGCAAAGGGCGCTACAAGGTGGACGGCCGGGTGATGCATCCCATCTCCAGCCCGTGCTCGCTCTCCACCCTGCCGCTGCTGCCAAGACTGGCGCGGGCCGGAGTGGCCGCCCTGAAGCTGGAGGGGCGCCAACGCAGCGCGCACTACACCGCCCAGATCACCGCCGTCTGGCGCAAGGCCATTGATGCCTACCGGGCCAATCCGGACAGCTACCGGACCGATCCCGCCGCCCAGACAACCCTGCGCGCCCTGGCCGAGGGCCAACACCTGACGACCGGACCCTATCTGAACCCATGGCAATGACACACCTTCCCCGACTCAGCCTGGCCCCGAACTGGTGGCCCATGGAACGCCAGGCCCAACACCGTTACCTGGACGCCCTTCAGGACAGCCCGTTTGAGCGGATCTACCTGGGAGAGAGCGTCTGCAGCCTGCGCGATCGGCTGGCCCCCCGCACCCTGATGAGCATCGCCGATACCCTGCAAGCGGCAGGCAAAGAGGTGGTGCTGACCAGCCTGACCCTGCTGGGCAGCGAGCGGGATCTGGCCCTGCTGGACAAGCTCTGTGCCCAGGACCGCTTCGCCCTGGAAGCCAACGAGATGGGGGCCGTCGGGGCCGCGCACCGGGCCGGCTTGCCCTTTGTGGCGGGCCAGGGGCTTAACGTCTACAACCTGGAAACCCTGCGCTGGCTCATCGGCCTCGGCATGACCACCTACCAGCCACCGCTGGAGATGGCGCAGCCGGTGCTCGCAACGCTGATGGCCCAGGCCGAGCAGGAAGGAGAGCGCGCCCGGTTCGAACTGGAGTTACTGGGTTACGGCCACCCACCGCTGTCGGTGTCCGCCCGCTGCGCGACCGCCCGGGTTGCGGGGCGCAACCGCAAACGCTGCGACAGCGTGTGCCAACAGCGCGGTGCGCAACGGGTCGACTCTCTGGAAGGGGACGCCATGCTGCTGCTCAACGGGGTGCAGATCCACGGGGATCGCCCCATTGACCTGCTGGACAGCCTGGCGGCACTGCGTGACGTGAAACTGGACTGGCTGCGGATCGATCCCGGCCCGCAACTGGACTGGCACTGGGTGGCGGATCTTCAGGCGGCGCTGGCCGAGGGAGCCGACCGTTTCGACCCACCGGTGGTGGGCATGCGCCAGTTCTGGCAACGCCAGCAAACCACGGTGGCGCTCTCCAACGACTAAAAGTTGCGCCGGGTCACCAGCACCAGCGCGTAGAGCAGCCACAGGGCGACAAAGCCCAGCAGCATCCAGCCCAACAGCGCCGGCCACCAAATCAGCGGACGGTCGGCGCCAAACAGGCCGTAGGGGTAGCGGTCCATCAGCGCCAGCAGGCGATCATCCCGGGTCAGCAAAGCGATGGCGCACCCTGCAGCGGCCAGCGCCGGGATCACCCCCCAGCGCGGCGGGATTTCAGTCAGGATGGCGAAGCAGTACAGCACCGCACAGATGGGCGTCATGATGTAAAAGGCCGTCATCGCCCACGCGTGCACCATGCCGACATTCACCGGAAACAGGCCGCAGGCCGCCACGCTCAGCGACATCAGCACGCCGGACAGGTTCAGGGACAGCTTGATGGGTCGGCGGCGACGCAGCCAGCCTCGGGAGATAAAGCTCACCACCAGGAACAACCCGCCGAAAAACAGCCCGCCATTGACCAGCAAGGCGAGGGGGGAGGATTCGTATCGTCCCAGCTCCGAGAGCGAGTGGTTCAGGAAGCTGAAAGGTTCTCCGGCCTCCCCTTCGTACACCAGGGCAGCCACCAGAGAGGGCAACACCAGCATCAAAACCCCCAGTGAACCCAGGCGGTTAGCCAGGCGCTGCAAGGTTTGTCCATCATTGGCTGCCATAGAGGTGTGTTTCGCTTTTGTCGATAACCAGCCCCCAGCATACTCGAATACGCCAAAGGAAAAAACGCGACCCGCGGCCGGGTGTGCCGTTCTCCGATCCCCCTCTCAATGCAAACGACGCAGCGCGCCTCGCCAAGCCCCAGAAAATGTTGTTCAAACCCCGCCTGTCAGAGCAATCGACAAAAGATGGTTGTTTTTCAGTCTCTTAGCTAAAACGCATAAAGATATTCAGATCAGCCGCCGTTAAAATGGGCGTACCTCTCATTAAAAAACATTAATCGGACAAGCGTCACATGACACGGAATCGTCAATGCATCGATCAGGAAGTCGCCGTCAGGGCAGAGGATGAGCTGGTTTCGACCACCGATACCCGTGGCGTGATCACTTACGCCAATGCCGACTTTATCCGCATCAGCGGTTACAGCGAGTCGGAGTTGGTGGGACACAACCACAATCTGGTGCGCCATCCCGACATGCCCTCCGCCGCGTTCAAAGAGCTGTGGGACCACCTCAAGGCCGGCAACAGCTGGCGTGGGGTGGTGAAGAATCGCTGTAAGGACGGTCGCTACTATTGGGTCGATGCCTTTGTCACCCCCATTCTGCAACAAGGCAAGGTGGTGGGTTACCAGTCCGTACGGCGCCAGGCGACCCCTGATATGAAGGCCAGGGCCTCGCGATTGTATGGCCGCATCCAGGCCGGGAAAGCGCCGCCGCGAGAGTGGTCGCTGCAACAGAAGCAGGCACTGGCGACGTGCCTGGCGCTGGTGATGGCGGGGGCGACATCCTGGTGGTTCTCGCCCTGGGTGATGCTCCCCGCGCTCACCGCACTCGCCCTGCTGGTGTGGCTGTTCTGGGATGAAGCGGTGCGGGTCCCTGCCCTGTTGGCCGACATGCAAAACGACTACGACAGCGTCAGCCGCTGGGTGTACGAAGGCACCGGCAGCGCCTCCGTCGCGCGCTTCCAGTTGGGGCTGACCAAAGCCAAAATGCAGGGGGTGCTGGGCCGCACCAGCGACGCCGGTCGACGACTCGACGATTCCGCCCGGGCGCTGGTGTCGATTGCACACCAGGCCCGTCAGGGCATCGACGAGGAGCGACATCGCCTGGCCCAGATCGCCACCGCCGTTGAGGAGATGAACGCCACCATTGGTGAGATTGCCCACCACGCCGAAACCAACTCCCGACAGGTGTCCGAGACGCATCGGGTTTGCCAGCAAACCCGCACGGCAATGCTGACCAGCTCAGAACGGATCGATGACCTGGCACGCAGCGTGGTGGATGCCGCCAACCGGGCCTCCGCCTTGCACCAGGAGGCGGAGAAGGTGTCTGCCGCGATGCAGGAGATCGACGGCATTGCGGAACAAACCAACCTGTTGGCCCTGAACGCCGCCATTGAAGCGGCCCGGGCCGGTGAACAGGGCCGGGGGTTTGCGGTGGTCGCGGATGAGGTGCGCGCCCTGTCCAGCCGCACTCAGCAGGCCACCATGGCCATTCAGTCCAGCGTGCAGGAGATGAACCACACTCTGGCGCAATGGGTAAAAGAGATGGAACAGAACCGGGCCCAGGCCGACGATTGCGCGCAACACGCCCGCCACAGCGCGTCCCAGGTCGACACCATCAACACTCAGGTGCAGCAGGTGGAGCAGATGGCGGCGGAAACCGCCACCGCCGCCACCCAGCAACGGATGGCGGCCGCCGAGATCGCCGAAAATCTGGACTCGATTCACCAACTTACCCAGGCGGTTCTGCAACAGTCTGAACAGGTGGAGCAAACCGCTGAGCAGGTCAAACGGGAAGTGGAAGGGATCAGTGAACTCGGTCGCACCTTCGGTTGAATGCCCTGAATCAATAAACGCGCTCCTGATGCGGTTGGCGATGCGCAGAAAGGACGAGGGGCTTTCGCCGCGCTGAAGGCAACGGCGAGTCAAGAGCTGGGCGCGCAGCCGGGTTCAATCCCTTCTGGCGGCCGCCGCGAGCCCCCGGCAACGCAGGCGAATTGGGATGACTAAGGTGCGAACCCGCGGCCTTCCGGAAAAGAGAAGCCCCCTTTGGGGGGCCTCATCCATGCCATCGGCAAAGCAGATGGATTCCTTACCGCCGCTCAGCCCACCGCTCAATGGCGTGGTAAATCCCTCGGCCCAGCAAGAGCAACAGTATCGCCACCAGGGGACCGGCCATCTGCAGGGCAAAACTGTCCTCCCGCTGGTGGAGTTGGAAGCCCACGGCAACGGGCACCACAAACGTCGCGGTCGCGGCGGCAGCCAGCAGGACCGCAATGGGACGACACCCGTGCCTGTCTATCATGGCCACCAGTAAAAAGAGGAACTGCAGGACAGCAATCACGTATAACCAGAAGAGCATGAGCAACTCACAAATCGACGTAACGCCTTATGGCGTTATGTTCAGCAGGGGCCTTAGGCCGGAAAACGACCAAGGCGGTAAACGGCAGCCCGGCGATTACCGGGCGGCATGGCTCAGAGGGAGGTGCCCGCCATCGACGACTCCACACTCAGCAGTTGCGTCAGCAACGCCTTCTCCTCTTTGCTCATCGATGCAGTGATGGCACGCAGGTTCTTCTGGTAGGTTTTCAGCACATTGCCGTCGTCGGCGATCGCCAGGTCCAGCTGGGTTTCGTACTTGGCGAGCATCTGCTGGGTTCGCTCAATGTTGGCCATGCTGCTTTGATGCTGCGTCCAGACCGTGTAGAGCACCATCATGCCCGCCAGCATGGTCCAGAGGTCTCCGAAGGTGATCCAGCGTGCCTTTTGCTGTGTTTCCGCCATTACTTAATTCCCGTTAACTGAAGCTTTAACTTGATGATTTCCGCTTTCTGATGCAGCGCCTGCATCGCCCGGTCCTGCTCGCTGGTCAGGTAGCTGACGCCGACCATCACCAGCACGGCCACCAGCACTTTCACCAGTATCCCCCCGGCCAGGGCGCCGAACCGGCCGGTTGTCCATTTCCGAATCAAAACAGCTCTCCTCTGCATTCAAACTTGCGCTGACCCTCAATCACCTGTCGGGCCGCCAACTGGGCCATGTTCTCGATGGTCAGGCGGGGCATCTGGTAGCAGTCATAAACACTGCCCCGCCCCCGCTGGACAAAGATCAGGTTGTTGTGGCCCTGGGCGTACGCCTCGTGAACCCGTTGCAGCTGGCGATTCCGGGTATCCCTCAGCACCAGCAGAGTGCGACGCTCCAGCTCCTGCCGCAGCGAGGTTTTCCCCACTTCGCGCATCGCCATCCAGCCATCCGGTTTGGCGTAGCTGTTCAGCACCGCGTAGGCGTCCCGCAGGGCATCCGGTCGGTAGATCCAGCGCTGCTCAATGGCAAACCCCACCTCGTCCGATGCCAGAACGTTGGGGATGCTCACCTTGCTCAGCCGGCCTTCCGCGTCGTAGTTCAGGCCGGCATACAGCCCGACCCGTTCATCCGCCTTGATCACCGCCAGATTGAAGTCGAACGGCGCAACCGCGCTGTGCTCAATCTCCTTTTTCAGCATCATCAGAGCCAGCAGGGTCTGGTGCAGACGGTCATCCAGTTGCGCCGCCCGGGCGTAAATCTGCTGACCCACACCCGCCTGCGGCGCAACATCAAAAAACCCATTGAGCGCCTTCAGGCCGGGCGCCGGCACCCGGTTCAGCAGAAAGCGCTCGGCATCGATCACGCCTCCGAGGAAAGTGGCAAACGCCAGCTCCGGCGCCGTCAGGGTGACCGTCTGCTGGCCAAACTCCCGCATCGCGTTGGCGTAGCTGTTCTTGCTGTTACCCACCGCAGAGACGGCGATGATGGCCAGCAGGCCGATGGTGGCAAAGTACCCTTTGCCCAACAGCGGGGCCTGGCGGTGCACCACGCCCCCGAACCGGCCAACCAGCATCAGGATGGCGGAGAAGGAGGCGACGATGGCCACCGGCGGGACGTAGGAAAGACGCACGGCGTCCACCCCGAGATCGTACATCAGGCCCCCCGGCGAAAACGCCGCTTCCGCTGCCGCATCCGTCAGCATGCGGACAAAGTTGGCGTTCTCTTCGGTCTCCGCCCAGCGCGCAAACAGCGCATCAAACCCGAGGCTGCGGCGATACCCTTTGAAGTACAGCGCCCCCAGGATCTCCCGGTGCATCCCGTCGACCTTCGGCTCCCGGGCGTACTCGCCCTGATCCAGCGTTCGGTCCACAAAGCGGAAACGGCTCTGCTGCTGATAGGCCAGCCAGACCGCATCAATGGCTTGCTGCGCCTGACTTTGCAGCAGCTGCCGGATTGCCTGGAAGTCGCTGCGCTGCCAGTCGTCCGCCACCGCGTAACCCTGCGCCCGCGCGTGCGCCACCACCAGGCGCTGTATCGAGGGCTGGGCCACGAACTCGTCCTGGTCCAGGTCGTCGTCAAAGGGAAAACGCTGGGCCAGGTAGCGTTCACGGGCGTGCTGGAACACCACCTTGAGGTGGATCTCCCGGCCAAACACGTAGGAGGTGGCGAACCAGTCGTCCGGGTCCGGAAAGATCACCCCATCCAGACGGGGAAACCCCTGGGCCTGGTGGTATTCCACCAGCCGCACCCACTCACTGGTGATCTCGTCACGGCAGCTGCGATTGCACTTGCTGGAACGGTAACGCGGCGTCCGTTGGCGAAACTCCGGTAAAAACGTCGCCACCAGAGGCTCAACGTACTCGTCCACCTCGTCAAAGGCGGTTTGGTACAGGCGCCACTCCTCCGCCAACTGCTGGTCGATGCCCGTTTGCAGTTGGTTGAACTTCGCCTCCATCACCCCCGGCGCGGTCAGGCGCTGACGCACGGCACGCGCCTCCTCCTGCGCTTTTTGATACCGGTTCCACTCGTTGTCGTAAGCGCTCCAGGCACGCTGGTAAGTGGGGAAAACCTGCTCACGGAAGTAAGCCCGCTGGTCGCGCTCCATCATCGCCACCACCATCGCTTCGGTCTGGGCTTCGATGGTGCCGTCCACCGCGTTGGAAACCAGTGCCAGGGAGGGCAGCAGCGCCACCAGCAGCGCACGCTGTTGCGGGTTCTGAACGATCTCGTTCAGGGTTTCGGCGCCGTCAAACGCCAGCAGCTCCCGATCCAGCGCCTCGCGGAACAGCAGGGAGCGAACCGACGCCAGCTTCTCCTGAGGGGTGGTGCTGATCACCAGCTGCTCCACCGCCAGCTTCAATGCCGGCACGCTGACCAGCCAGAGCAGGACAAACCCCAACAGCCTGCCCTGAGTTTCGCTGACCGGCAGCTTGCGCAGCAGCGCACGGGGAAGCAGCAGGCTAATCCCCAGAGCCAGGCCAAAGCCGCTGATCAGTCGACCAATGAACTCAATGTGGTTGCCCAGCTCGCGGTAGTCATCAATCAGGGCAGCGAGACCGGAGGAGTAAAGGCTCACCAGGGTGACATTGAGGGCCAGCTCAACGTACAGATAGATCGCCAGGCCCAACAGGCCCAGGGTCAGCACCAGGGCGGTTTTCAGGCCAGCCCGCTGGCGACGGGGGGCGGCGCTTGCCTCACTCACCATCCTGACCTCCACCAATCACCACCACGGGGCCCCGGGTTTTCTGCGAGGTGCTGGAGGAGCCTTTGCCGCACACATCGTGCCCCAGCTCACCGCTTTGGCAGCGGTCCTGCAGGTAGGCTTTTTTCCCCCAGTAGGTGAGGTACTGCCCCCTGGCCACCCAGCTCACCTGTTGCGTCAGCCGATTAAAGTCGGCGTCCTGAGGCAGCATCCCGATCAGTTGGGTCAGGCTGTAGCCCTGCCCTTTGCGGTAAGGCAGGGTGGCGCTGGTGATGAAGACGGCGTTCTGCAAGGACTGGCACATGCCGAGCGGGTTGTCGTCAATCGCCACCAGTGACTGGCCGAGCGCCTCATTGAACAGGTACGCCGCGTTGACGTTGGCAGGTTCGGCGCGTTGCAGCAGCGGAGGACGTTTGACGAACACCCGCTGCGGATTCACCCCCGCGCCGCCGGCCCGCTTCAGGGCCTGCCACTGGGCATCGTTAACCACGATGCGGGATTGCCAGGCCGCAAGGGCGGCCATCCAGGCGCTGCCGGGATGGCTGGCGTCCAGATCGCTGACGTCGAGGTACAACGGCACGAGGGTCTGGGGCAGCGAGGTCAGCGGAAGCGGTTCTCCCGCGGTGCCCTGGTAGAAAGCGTTCTGGCCGACAAAGGTCAGGGGCAGGAGGTAGCCGGCGTATTGCGGGTCGCCCTCCGGCGCCACCGCCTGCGGCGAGTGAACGCGCTTGAGCAGTCCCTGATGGCATCCTGAGCCCTGCTGAGGGGCGACATCCCCTTGTAGGGTCAGATAGAGGTGACGCTCATTCAGCGCCTGTTGAAGCCCGGCGTTTGTCGCGCTGCGGTCAGCGTCAGAGGGCAGGACGTTGGCGGTGGCTATGGTGGGGGCGACATAACGTTTGGGGGGCTGGCTGGTGCAGGCCGCCAGCGACAGCGCTATCGCGGCGACCCCCACTCCCTGTGGCAATCTCATCTGAGGTCAAAATCCTTGGTCATCACCCGACAGCCACGCTGAAGAGCGTTAAGAATGAACGGGTTAAGGATTCTACCTATCGACCGGTATGCAGGCCATGCGATTTCGTCACGCTTGCGCTGATGGCGGTTCAGGTGAGCAAAATTGCCGCAACCCGGTGAGAGAATGCGCACAAAAACAAAACAGGGACGCCACGGCGTCCCTGTTTTTATTTCCCAAGGGCGTTATCCCCTGGCGTGGTAATCACCGGTACCCACCCACTTGTAGGTGGTCAGGGCTTCGAGCCCCATCGGCCCACGGGCGTGCAGCTTCTGGGTGCTGACCGCCACCTCGGCGCCCAGGCCAAACTGGCTGCCATCGGTGAAGCGGGTGCTGGCGTTGACGTACACCGCCGAGGAGTTGATGGCGGCCACAAAGCGTTCGGCCACCGCGCGGTCTTCGGTAACCACGCTCTCGGAGTGCTCCGACGAATGGGTGCGAATGTGGGCGATCGCCTCGTCCACCCCGGAAACCACTTTCACCCCCAGCACCAACGACAGCCACTCGGTATCAAAGTCCCCCTTGCCCGCCGCTTCCGCGTCACGGCCCAGGCGCGCCAGTGCCTTGGGGCAGGCTTTCAGGGTCACGCCCTGGGGGCGCAGACAGGCCGCCACTTCCGGCAGCAGCGCGTCCGCGATCGCCTCATGCACCAGCAGGGTGTCCAGCGCATTGCACACGGTCGGACGCTGCACCTTGGCGTTCTCAATCAGTGTCAGGGCCCGCTGCCGATCCGCCGTCTTGTCGATGTACATGTGGCAGATGCCAATGCCTCCGGTGATCACCGGCATCCGCGCCTGCTCTTTGCACAGCTGATGCAGGCCCGCCCCGCCCCGCGGGATCACCATATCCACGTGGCTGTCCAGATTGAGCAGCGCGGTGACCAACGCCCGGTCCGGGTTGTCGATCAGCTGCACCGCATCAACCGGCAGGTCACGATCCGCCAGGGCCGCGTGGATGGCTGCCAGCAGTGCCTGGTTGGAGCGTACCGTCTCCTTGCCGCCCCGCATGATCACGGCGTTGCCGGTCTTCAGGGCCAGAACCGCCACGTCCACGGTGACGTTGGGGCGCGCTTCATAAATGACGCCAATCACCCCCAGCGGGATGCGGCGTCGGGCCAGGCGCATGCCGTTTTCCAGCAAGCGGCTTTCAATATCTTCGCCCACCGGGTCCGCCAGCGCGATCACCGTGTCGATGTCCGCCCGAATCGCCGCCAGGCGCTCAGGGGTCAGGAGCAGGCGATCAAGCATCGCCCCGGACAAGCCCGCCTGTTCGGCGTGGATCATGTCTTCGGCGTTGGCCGCCAGAATCGCCTCTTCGTGGGCGTGCAGTTGGGCAGAGATGGTCGCCAGCAGAGCGTTCTTTTCGGCGGCCCCCAATCCCAGGAGGGCGTAACTGGCTTCTCGGGCCTTGTGGCCCATCGGCAGGAGCGGATTGGTTGTCATAGCACCACCAGGTCATTTCTGTGGATCGCCACCGTGCCGTAGCTGTAACCCAGCAGGCTTTCGATCGCGTTGGAGTGTTGTCCGGCCAGACGACGCATGTCCGGCGCCCCATAACGGGCGATACCGCGGCCAATCAACTGGCCATCCGGGTCTTTCAGCAGCAGGGTGCATCCCCGGGCAAAGTTGCCTTCAACGGCGGTAATGCCCTTTGGCAGCAGACTGGAGCCTTTCTGAACCAGGGCGGAGACCGCACCGGCATCCAAATGCAGGGTTCCCGCCGGCGGCGGCCCCGCCAGGATCCAGCGCTTACGACCATCCAGCGGACAAGACAGCGCCGGGAAGCGGGTACCGATGGATTCGCCCCGGGCCAGGCCTTCAATCACCCCTTCGGCGTGGCCGGCGGCGATCACCACCTCGACGCCCGCGCGGCGGGCCACGTCCGCCGCCTGCAGTTTGGTGGCCATGCCTCCGGTGCCCAGCTTGGTGCCGCTGCCGCCCGCCAGGCGACGCAGACTGTCATCAATGTGCTGCACCTCGGGGATCAGCTTGGCTTCGGGGTTGCTGCGGGGATCCGCATCGAACAGGCCGGGCTGGTCGGTCAGCAGCATCAGCAGCTCCGCCTCCGCCAGCAACGCCGCCAGCGCCGACAGGTTGTCGTTATCGCCCACCTTGATCTCAGCAATGGCAACCGCATCGTTCTCGTTGATCACCGGGATGATGCCGTTGTCCAGCAGCGCCTGCAGGGTATCCCGGGCATTGAGGTAGCGCTCGCGGTCGTCCAGATCTGCCCGGGTCAGCAGGATCTGTCCCACGTGCAGGTTGTAGAGATTGAACAGCTGCTCCCAGGTGCGGATCAGCTGGCTCTGCCCGACCGCCGCCAGCATCTGCTTGCTCGACAGGGAGTCCGGCAGCGTCGGGAAGCCCAGGTGCTCACGACCTGCGGCAATGGCGCCGGAGGTGACCAGGATGATCTCACAACCCGCCTGACGAAGGCGGGCCATCTGGCGAACCAGCTCCACCATGTGGGCGCGGTTCAACTTGGGGCTGCCGGAGGTCAGGACACTGGTGCCCAGTTTGACCACGATCCGGCGATAACGTAGCGGATTCACTCGGGGTAAGGCTCAAAAAAAGACAGAAGGAGTAGTTATACCGAAAAAGCGGACGGGACACAGCAGGTTTGACGCACAGAAACGACACCGCCTCCCCGGGGGGAGGCGGTGTCAGGCCTGAAGCAAAGGGCGCTTACAGGTAGATGAACTTCAGCACAAACAGCACCGCCAGGATGGCAACGGCGGGGCTGACGTCCTCGAAGCGGCGGCTCAGCAGCTTGATCGCCGCGTAGGTGATGAAGCCGATGGCGATGCCGTGAGCGATGGAGAAGGTCAGCGGCATCATGATGGCGGTCACCACCACCGGAGCGGCTTCGGTCAGGTCATCCCACTCCAGGTGAACCAGTCCGGACATCATCAGGATCGCCACGTACACCAGGGCACCGGTGGTGGCGTAGGCCGGAACCATGCCCGCCAGCGGAGAGATAAACAGACAGCCCAGGAACAGCAGGCCCACAACCACGGCGGTCAGGCCGGTGCGGCCACCGGCGGAAACGCCCGCGGTGCTTTCGATGTAGCTGGTGGTGGTGGAGGTCCCGAGGAAGGCGCCGGCGATGGTGGCGGAGGAGTCCGCGACCATGGCGCGCTTGGCGCGGGGCAGGCGGCCCTTGTCATCCAGCATGCCGCCACGCTGGGCCACGGCCACCAGGGTACCGGAGGTGTCGAACAGGTCGACAAACAGGAAGGCGAACACCACTGACAGCATGCCCACTTCCAGCGCACCGGCGATGTCCAGCGCCATCAGGGTCGGCGCCACGGAGGGCGGCATGGAGATCAGGCCGTGGTACTGCACGTCACCGAACAGCAGACCCAGCACGGTGATCACCAGGATGGAGATCATCACCGCCGCTTTCAGGCCAAAATGCACCAGCGCGATGATCAGGGCAAAACCGAGCGCCGCCATCACCACCGGGAAGCTGGTGACATCCCCCATGCCCACGATGGTGGCCGGGTTGGACACAACGATGCCCGCGTTCTTCAGGCCGATCAGGGCCAGGAACAGGCCGATACCGGCGGCGATACCCAGTCGCAGCGACATGGGGATGGCGTTGACGATCCACTCACGGATCTTCAGCGCGGACAGCATCAGGAACAGCACACCGGAGAGGAAGACGGCCCCCAGGGCGGTCTCCCAGCTGTGGCCCATTTCCAGAACCACGGTGTACGTAAAGAAGGCGTTCAGACCCATCCCCGGCGCGAGGGCGATGGGGTAGTTGGCCAGCAGACCCATCACCAGACAGCCGATGGCGGCCGCCACACAGGTCGCCACGAAGACGGCACCGTGATCCATCCCGGCATCAGCCAGCATGGCAGGGTTAACGAAGATGATGTAGGCCATGGTGAGGAACGTGGTGATCCCAGCGACCACTTCCTGACGAACCGTGGTGCGGTTCGCACTGAGCTTGAAAATCGACTCGAGCATTGTCGGACCTTAATTATTGTGTGTTTTGTAGTGCACAGAGAGGCAAACTTACCGACGCGTGAATTACCGGTAAATTTGGCGCGGGATTATCCCTGTTTTAGCGATAAGGTGCCAACAAAAGAGGCGAACTTTGGGAGAAAGGCAAAAAAAATGGCGCCATAAAGGCGCCGAAGGGAAGAGAAACCCTACTGGGGTAATCCAAAACAGCCTGCCTAGCCGTTCACCAGAAAACCCGAATTACAGGTTGATGAAGCAAAGTGACGAAAATCAGCGACCCAGGGGAAACAGCGCTCCGGTGGTCCAGCTGCGGGAGAACCAGGTGCTGTAGAGGGTCACGTCATAAGAAAAGGGGTATTGCATACCAAACTCCAAAATGATCAAACAAATGACAAATAACGACAGGAACACGGGGTACCCGTGGTGTCATCGTCACTCGGTTCCTTGGAGAACGCGGGCTTTCCTAGCCAAACGTGCCCGGGAGTCGTCAGCTCCCGATGGCAGGCATCATACCAAGATGTAGTTTTATTACAATACCGACCCACAAAAAATCCCCCACTCGGCCCAGGATGTAATTTAATTACCGAATGAGGGATTTTAATGTGAACGCCGTCGCCCTTCAGGGTTGGGCTAACCCCTTAATGGTCCAGCAGATTTGCCAACAACGTGGCAACCGGCACCGCGGTAGGCTGACCATACAGGGGATCACGCTTCTCCACCGCCGAGGCCGCAATGTCCAGGTGCAGGTAGGCGATGGGCTGGTCACTCCCCAGCCCGTGCCGATCCAGCCCCGACGCCTGGATAAGGAACGCCATGGGGAATTGGTGGCCGCGAGAGATGTTGACCGAGGCACCGTTGTTGGAAGAGAGCAAGCGCTCGGACGGCGAGCGGGCGGCCACCTGGGCAAAGTCTTCGCGACGAAGACGGGACAGCTCGAAGGGTTCGCCCCAGATCTCCGACACCATCTGCAGCTGGCCCCCCAGCGCCTGCCCCCGCGCGACCGCATTCTCAATCACCGCGCTGTAGGGGCCGTACGCCCGGCCAACATGCCCGGTCAGGGTCGCCAGGGACATCATCACCGGGTTCTCGCAGCCGGCAGTCGAGGCACGAAGATGGCTGAGCACATCCGCCAGCACCAGCCGCCCTTCGGCGTCGGTGTTACCGATGCGCACTTTCACCCCGGCGTGGCTCTCGATGATCTCATCCGGCACAAACGCCTCGGAACCAATGCTGTTGCGCACCAGGCCGAGCTCCGCCACAACGCGGACCCCTTTCGGTTTCAGCTGCGCCAGCACCGCCATCAGGCCCGCCACTGCGGCAGCGCCCCCCTTGTCCCGGCTCATGCCCGCCATGGCCCCGCCAATCTTCAGGTCGGCCCCGCCGGTATCGAAGGTGACGCCCTTGCCCGCCAGGAACCAGTTGCGGCTGATCACGCCTTCGCCCACGTACTCCAGGCGCACCACACGGGGGGCATGCCGGGGTACGGCGAAGGAGGCTCGCGCCACGGCACTGAGCAGGGGGTAATCCCGTTTCAGGGTGTCCGCATCGTCCAGCACGGTCACCTGCACAGGGCTGTCGGCAAACAGCTCAACGCAGTACTCGGCAAATGCCGGCGGCGCCATCTGCTCCGGGTCACCGCCACAGAGATCGCGGGCGGCGATGCGCCCGTTCTCCAGCGCGTTGGCGCGCGCCACATCGTCCAGCCCCAGCACGCCCAGAGTGATCTCCGGCCCCGCCACATCGAAGGGGCGGTAGATCTCGTGGCCGGCCCCCATCAGGGCAACCTCCAACGCCTGGCTGTAGCGCAGGTCATCGTCGCCGACCACCACCAGCAACGGCGCCCGGGCCCCGGCCCGCAGAGCGATGCCGACCCCCGCCTGGGCCGCCTCGGCAAAGCACCGAACGTCGTCGTATTCACCACTCAAATCACCGGTGGGGGCCAGCACCAGGCGCCCGCCCGCCAGCCCCGGCGCCAGCAGCATCAGGGGCTCCTTACCGATGCGCGCGTCCACGTGGGCGGCGTGGGCCACCAGTTGACCGATCTCGGGGTGGCCGGTCAGCCCGTTCGCGTCGCCCACCACCACCACCGCGTCCCAGCCACCTTCACCAAACAGTGCCTGGGCCTGGTCAGCGGCCACAATCAACAACTTGCTCATGATCCTTTTTCCTTGTGCTGTCCCAATCTTGCTGGCCCACACCATAGCAGGCCGCCCCCCAAATGTGCCACTGAGGTCACGCTTTCTTGCCGCTGTGATACACTGCCCGGGTTTTCCCTCCGAATTACACACCATAAGGAGAGTGCAGTGTCTTCCCTAAGCACCCTATCGCCCCAGGGCCTCTGGACCTGGTTTGAAACCATCTGCTCCATCCCCCACCCCTCCAAGCGTGAAATCGCCCTGCGTGATCACATTCAGCAGTGGGCCGAGGAGAAGGGATTGGAAACCGTCATTGATGGCGTTGGCAACCTGGTGATCCGCAAGCCGGCCACCCCGGGTTACGAGCACCTCAAAGGGGTGATCATCCAGGCCCACCTGGACATGGTGCCGCAGAAAAACTCCGGCACTGCACACCGTTTTGACCGCGATCCGATCCAGGCCTACATCGACGGCGACTGGGTGACCGCCAGGGACACCACTCTCGGGGCCGATAACGGCATCGGCATGGCCTCCGCGCTGGCCGTGCTGGGCGATGACGGCATTGAGCACGGCCCGCTGGAAGTGCTGCTGACCATCGATGAAGAAGCGGGCATGACCGGAGCCTTCGGTCTGGAAGCGGGCTTGCTCAAGGGCGACATCCTGATCAACACCGACTCCGAGGAGGAGGGTGAGGTCTACATGGGGTGTGCCGGTGGCGTCGACGCCGAGCTGAGCCTCCCCGTTAAGCGCCAGGCGGTACCGGCTGACCACGTCAGCCTGCAACTGGCGCTGACCGGCCTGAAAGGCGGCCACTCCGGCTGTGACATCCACACCGGTCGCGGCAACGCCAACAAACTGCTGGGCCGCTTCCTGTTTGGCCATGCAGAGGAGCTGGGACTGCGCCTCGCCAAGTTCAAAGGCGGCAGTCTGCGTAACGCCATCCCCCGCGAAGCCTTTGCCGACGTTGTCGTGCCGGCAGACAAGGTGGCGGAGCTGGAGCGCCTGGTAGGCCTCTACACCGACATTCTGCAGAACGAACTGCAGGCGATCGAAACCGACCTGTCCCTCACCCTGAGCGCCATCGACGCGCCGGCCGAGGTGTTCGATGCGGACGACCAGGCTAAGCTGCTGGCCCTCATCCACGCTGGCCCCAATGGCGTGATCCGCATGAGCGATGCTTTCCCCGGCGTGGTGGAGACCTCCCTGAACATGGGCGTGATCACCACCAAGGAGGACAGCGTGCGGGTGATGTGCCTGATCCGCTCCACTGTGGATTCCGGCCGCGCCATGGTCGAGAACATGCTGAAAGCGTTGGCGGATCTGGCGGGGGCCAAGCTGAAACTGAGCGGTGCCTACCCCGGCTGGCAACCGGACCCGAGCTCGCCCATCATGGCCGTGGTGCGCGAAACCTACCAGGGTCTGTTCGGCAAACTGCCGAACATCCAGGTGATCCACGCGGGCCTGGAGTGTGGCCTGTTCAAGGAGCCCTACCCGGCGCTGGATATGGTGTCCATCGGCCCCACCATTCGCTTCCCGCACTCTCCGGACGAGAAGGTGGAGATCGCCACCGTGGAGAAGTACTGGCAACTGCTGCTGGCCGTCCTCAAAGCGATTCCGGCCAAGTAACGCCGTTCCAACAAAAAAGCCGCCCAATGGGCGGCTTTTTTGTTGGCCGAGGCTGACGGTTCAGATGTAACCCTTCTCAGCAATCGCCGGGCGGTTGTACTCCAGAATCACCTGCTCAATGGCCAACTCCGGTTGCTGTTCGCAGCGTTGGATGATGTGGGCCTTCTTCGCCTTTTCGCAGGTGTCCACCATCTCACGCCCTTTCTCTTTACCGAAGCGCCAGAGAATAAACTGCATGGCATTCTCATCACTGTACTGGATCAGGCGCTCGACTTTGTCCGCCTTGCTCTGGGACTGGTAGTGATTCAGCGTGCGGCAATAGGTTTTCTCGCCGACATAGAGGTCAAATCGTTCAGCGTCCCGCAGGGGTCGGGCTTCATTGAACTGAAACGCCAAGGTAAAGAGCACCAGGCTCACCACACCCAGCATAAATACCGCGGTAAACAATTGACGATACAGGCTTCGTATTCTCATCCCGGGCCTCCTTATTCTGCGCATACCCCGCTTTTATCGAGGGGGCTTAATCACAGACTAGGAGCAGTCGCTTAAAATCCGGTTGATCGCGATCAATAAAACCACACTCAATTAACATAAATATTCATAAATCACTGAAAGTTAGCGATATGAACTATAACGTCCGCGCTCACTCAGCAGAGTTATCGTTATTTTCCGGATCGGACACCACAAATGACTAAGCCAGCCCCAGAGGCAACTGCCGCGCCTGTTCCGCCTCACCGGAGGCCAGCGTCACCGCCACCCCGACCAGCCGCACCCGGCGCCCCTCGCCCCGGTCAAACGCCCCGGTAACCATGGCTTTCAGCTGGGTTGGCTCCAGCATCGTTGCCTGCTGCGCCAGGGTGGTTTGCTGGAAATCGTGGAACTTCAGTTTCACCTGAACCCCTTTAAAGGCCCGCCCCCGCAACCGCCGCTCCAGTTCCGGCAACAGCCCCTCGAGGATTTGGTAACAGGCCTCGGCGCCGGTCAGATCCCGGGCCAGCGTGGTCTCCACCCCGACCGACTTTCGCTCCCGATGCGGTTGCACCGGGCGTGGATCGATGCCCTGCGCCCGCTGATGCAACACCGGGCCGAACTTGCCGAGCCATCCGGCCAGTTGCTCCGGCGTCCGGGCCAGCACATCGGCACCGGTATGCAGCCCCAACTCCGCCAGACGCTCGGCGGTTTTTGGCCCCACCCCCGGGATCTTCCTCAGCGGCAGAGTGGCGGCAAACTCGGCGGTACGGCCCGGCGGGATCACAAACTGGCCATTGGGTTTATTCTCGTCGGAGGCGATCTTGGCGAGGAACTTGTTCGGGGCAATGCCTGCCGATGCGGTCAGGCCGGTTTCGGCGAGGATCTCGGCCCGGATCCGTTGCGCGATCAAGGTGGCGCTGCCCTGACAGACGGGACAATCGGTGACGTCGAGGTAGGCTTCGTCCAGGGAGAGCGGCTCGATCAACTCGGTATAGCGGGCGAAGATGGCGCGGATCTGCTCCGAGACGGCCTTGTACTCCGCCATCCGGCCACGCACCAACAGTAACTCGGGGCAGCGCCGTTTGGCTTCACTGCTGGGCATGGCAGAGCGCACGCCAAAGGCGCGCGCTTCATAATTGCAGGTGGCTATCACCCCTCGGGAATCGGCCGCTCCGCCCACCGCCAGCGGCCGCCCCCGGTACTCAGGGTTATCCCGCATCTCGACGGCGGCGAAGAAGCAATCCATATCCACATGGATGATCTTACGGACCTTCACCTGTTCGCTCATTACCGACAACTGTATATTTATCCAGTTCAGTAATGCTAACACAGCCTGAGTGAATGGGGCAGCCAGCCGCGCATAATTTAATGACGTGTTCAAAGCGTGTGGTGGCGTCCCCCACCCCCGGTGCGGGGAAACCACTCACGGACAAAATCGGATCACTTTGGCATCCGTTTCGACCGAGTGCCCGACCGGGCAGGAAGCCGATAGCAAAGTGCTTGGAAAGCCTCTGTCACCCACACCACCGTCTCGTTCGCGTCCCGTAATTTCAACTTTATCTGTCGAAGGTTGAGGAGAATTCGAGTAGCCGGTTTTTATTTAAATGGACAACCGAGAAAGCAATAATCACCAAAGCCTTTGAAAGGCTTGGTTTAAACCAGTCAATTGAGCGTTTTTTTTGGTTAAGAGCCAGCCGCTCATAACTCATCCAGGAAAATATTAATGGCAGGCCCAGTGGCCGGCCGTGAACGTTGTCTTTCTTCAATTTGCTTTATCTTTTTATCAAAATGTTCATCCTTCATATTACGCCAATATCTGGGGTCACGATTAATGGATTTATCGTACGCAGCCGTGGTTGGGTCTTTTTCTCGAGCCGGTTCGAGAATCATAATATCTGGCATTGGCTGGCTAACGTCCATGTATCTTTGGATCATATTCCACAATCTGTG
>CAZWED010000010.1:0-15414 GCA_964632645.1 uncultured Ferrimonas sp.
GGCGCAAGCCGCCCTTATCCCGCTCGGTTCGTGCGCCACAGGCGCACGCTACGGCTGACTTCGCGCTTCGAGTTGAAAAGGCGAAGTGACCCTCCATAGGGCACCGGCCAAAGGTCGTGACCGGAAATCCATGCGGTCGGTATTGGGCGCAAGCCGCCCTTATCCCGCTCGGTTCGTGCGCCACAGGCGCACGCTACGGTCGACTCCGTGCTACGAATTGAATAGGCGAAGTGACCCTCCATAGGGCACCGCCCAAAGGTCGCGATCGGAAATCCATGCGGTCGGTATTCGGCGCAAGCCGCCCTTATCCCGCTCGGTTCGTGCGCCACAGGCGCACGCTACGGCCGACTCTGCGCAAGGCGAAGTGATCATCCAAAGTACTACTTGGCCCAAAGAATGTTGCCGGAATTCCATGTGGCCGGTATGGGGCGATAGCCGCCCTTTCCCCGCTTTGACAATTACGATACGCGCTCGAACCGGATCCGCCGGCTGGTTGGTTGACCCTCCGCCCGTTCCGGCCTTAAGTTAGCCCTGCGTTTAGAATGTGTTTGTATATTGAACAATGGCTTACCGGCCGGAATGCCGGGGAACCTCATAGCCTCAGGGAAGAAGAGATGAAGATGTGGAAAGGATTGGCAGCGATTGCCGTGTTGAGCTTGTCCGGTTGTGCCTCGGTGCCGACCGCCTCTGACAGTGAAACCAATGCGATACTGAGCATGACGGCACCGGCCGAAGGGACGGCCGGATTGTTCGTCTATCGCGACTCCTACTTTGGCGCAGCGCTGAAGAAGGACATCTGGATCAACGGCGAGTGCATCGGGGAGTCAGCGCCGGGAACGTTCTTTTACCACGAGGTGGAAGGCGGAAAATCGTACGTGCTGTCGACCGAATCGGAGTTTTCCCCCAATGACCTCAACTTGTCCGTCGAATCCGGGAAGTTCTACTTTGTCCGGCAATACATCAAGATGGGCGTATTCGTGGGCGGAGCGGGTCTTGAACCGATGGATGAAAACGCCGGCTGGGCCGCCGTGCGTAAGCTGAGCCTGGCGGAAAAAGGGCAATGCAGCGCCAGCCGCTGACGGACGACAACAAAAAGGGATGGCAATGCCATCCCTTTTTGTATCAACGATGCCGGTCGGCCAGACGCGCCATCACCTCCGCCCAACTGACCTGCTGTTGTTCCAGCAGTACGGTCAGGTGATAGAGCAGGTCGGCGCTCTCATCGAGCAGATTGTCACGGTCGTTGGTGGCTGCGGCGAGCGCCACCTCAACCCCTTCCTCACCCACTTTTTGCGCTACACGACGGGGGTTGCCCTGAAGCAGCCTTGCGGTGTAGCTGGACTCGGCGGGCGCATCCCGACGGCTGGAGACCACGCTGGCCAGTTTGTTGAGAAAAGGCTGGTTGCCGTCGTCGTCAAAGCAGCTGTCGCTGCCGAGGTGGCAAGTGGGGCCCTGGGGCAGGGCCTGGATCAGCAGGGTATCCTGATCGCAGTCGCTGCCGAGGGTCACCAGTTCCAGTACGTGGCCGGAGCGTTCGCCTTTGGTCCAGAGACGCTTTTTGGCGCGGCTGAAAAAGGTGACCTTGCCGGTTTCCAAGGTGCGCGCCAGAGCGTCCGGGTTCATGTAACCCAACATCAGCACGCGGCCGGTCAGGTGATGTTGCACCACGGCCGGCACCAGGCCATCCATCTTGTTCCAATCGATCTGCGGTGTGTCTGGACGGGTATTCATGGGCGTACCACCACCTGTTGGTTCAGCAAATACGTTTTAAGGTCGGGAATGGCGATAAGGCCTTTGTGGAACACTGAGGCGGCGAGGGCGCCATCCACCCGGGCCTGTTGGAACACCTCGAGAAAGTGCGCCTTGGTGCCGGCCCCGCCGGAAGCGATCAACGGCACCGAGCAGACGTCGCGCACCGCACTCAGTTGCCGAATGTCGTAGCCCTGACGCACACCGTCCTGGTTCATCACGTTCAGTACGATCTCCCCGGCGCCCCGACGGATCACCTCCTGAACCCAGTCCAGGGTGTCCCAGGCGGTTTCCCGGGTTGCCGCTTCCGAGCCGGTAAACTGTTTCACCCGGTATCGGCCGGTGTCCGCGTCGTACCAGGAGTCGATTCCTACCACCACGCACTGCCGGCCAAACCGGTCATTGAGCCGGTTGATGAGGTCCGGGTCGGACAGCGCGGGGCTGTTGACGGAGATTTTGTCGGCGCCGTCGGCGAGTATCGCCTGGGCGTCCTCAATGGTCTTGATGCCCCCGGCGACGCAGAAGGGGATGTCCAGTTGTTCCGCTACCCGCGCCACCCAGCTCTTGTCGACGGTGCGGCCATCGGCGCTGGCGGTGATGTCGTAAAACACCAGTTCGTCGGCGCCCTCGGCGGCGTAACGGGCGGCTAGGGGCACGATGTCGCCGATGATCTCGTGGTTGCGAAACTGCACCCCTTTGACCACCTGGCCCGCTTTGACGTCAAGGCAGGGAATTATCCGTTTTGCCAGCATGCCAGTGCCTCCTCAATGGTAAACCGACCGGCCAGCAGCGCTTTGCCGATGATGATGCCCCCGATGTTGATCGCCTTCAGCTCGGCCAGGTCCGAGAGGTCAGCGATGCCGCCGGACGCCTGCCAGCGGACACCGGGATAACGGGTGACCAGGCTCTGGTAGAGCGCCACGTTTGGGCCGCTCAGCATGCCGTCGCGGTCGACGTCGGTGCAGAGCACGTCGGTCAGGCCCGCCTCCAGCAGCGGCGCAATCACCTCGGCCAGGGCCTTGCCGGAACCCTGTTGCCAGCCGTGGGTCAGCACTTCCGGTTCGCCCTCGTCATCCAGTCGCACGTCCAGCGCTACGGTGATGCGGTCTGCGCCGTATCGCCGCAGCCAGTCTGCCACTGTCTCCGGCTGACTCACCGACAGCGAGCCGATCACCACCCGGGCCACGCCAAGTTCAAGCAGGGCGTTGACGTCCGTTTCCGTGCGGATGCCGCCGCCCACCTGAATGGGCGCTTCCAGGTTCTGCACCAACCGACGCAGGGTGTCGAGCTGACGGTTGGCCGGGTTCTTGGCGCCGTCGAGATCCACCAGGTGCAGCAACCGGCTGCCGGCGTTCTGGTAGGCACGCAGTTGGCTGAGCGGGTCGTAATCGAACTGGGTTACGGCGTTAAAGTCGCCCTTTTCGAGGCGGACAACCTGGCCGCCAATCAGGTCTATGGCCGGTATGATCATGCCGGGTACTCCAGAAAATTCTTCAGGATGCGGGCGCCCACGGCGCCGCTGCGCTCGGGGTGGAACTGCACCCCCATCACGTTGCTCCGGCCAATGGCGGCGGAGAAGCGCTGGCCATACTCGCAGCTGGCGAGGGTCAGCGGCCCTTCGGCGACGCCGTAGCTGTGGACGAAGTAGACGTAATCGCCGCGCCGGATGCCGGCAAACAGCGGGTGGTCGACCGGGTCGATGGTGTTCCAGCCCATATGGGGGAGCGGCTGGTTGCCCACCTGCAGGCGTTCGGTGCGAATGGGCAGCAAGCCGGGCAGGCGGGTGTTGCCCTCGGCTGACGATTCCCCCAGTAACTGCATGCCGAGGCAGATCCCCAGCAGGGGTTGCTCAATCTGCGGCAGTACGGCCAGCAGGTTTCGCTGTTCCAGCTGCCCCATCGCCGCCTGGGCGGAGCCCACACCGGGCAGGATCACCCGGTCGGCAGCCAATATGGTGGCAGGGTCGGCGGTAACCTGCGCCCTGGCACCCAATCGCTCAAAGGCAAAGCGGACCGATGCGAGATTGGCGCAGCCGGTATCGATAATGACGGTCATCTCGGTCTCCTGTTACAGCGTGCCTTTGGAAGAGGGCAGTACGTTGCCCTCTTTGCGCAGGGCCTGGCGCAGAGTGCGCCCCAGCGCCTTAAACAGCGCTTCCACCTTGTGGTGCTCGTTGTCACCGGCCACCTTCAGGTTGAGGGTGCAGGCGAGACCGTCGGCAAAGCTTCGGAAAAAGTGCGGCACCATCTCGGTGGACAAGCCGCCAACCGCGTCCCGCCGGAACTCGGCATCAAACACCAGATAGGCTCGGCCGGAGAGGTCCAGCAGGCAGTGGGCTTCGGTTTCGTCCATCGGCAGGGAGAAGCCGAACCGACCAATGCCTCGTTTGTCGCCCAGCGCCTGACGGATCGCCGCGCCGAGCGCCAGCGCCGCATCCTCGATGCTGTGGTGGTCGTCGATGTTGAGGTCGCCGCTCATCCGCAGGTCAAGGGCAAAGCCGCCGTGGGTGGCGATCTGGTCCAGCATGTGGTCGAAAAAGCCGATGCCGGTGTCGATGGTGACCGGGCCGTTGCGGTCCAGATCCACCCTGACCTGGATGTCGGTTTCCGATGTGGTTCGGCGCAGTTCGGCCACCCGGTTCTGGCCGGTAAGCTGGCGGGCGATCGCCGGCCAGTCGTTGTCCTGAGGGTGGTTGCGAAGGCCGCGGACTCCCATGGATTGCGCCAGTTGGAGATCGGTGTCGCGGTCGCCGATGACGTAAGAGCGCTCAAAATCCACTTTGCCCGCCACCAGATAAGGCTGAACCAGCCCCAGGCGGGGCTTGCGACAGGCGCAGTTGTCGTGGTCGAAGTGGGGGCAAATCAGCACCTCATCGAAGCGGATCCCCTGGGATTCGAAGATCGCCATCATCATGTTGTGTGGCGCGTCGAAGTCGGCCTGGGGGAAACTGTCGGTGCCCAGCCCGTCCTGGTTGGAGACCATCACCAGACGGTAACCGGCGTCCTGCAACTGACGCAGCACCGGGATCACCATGGGTTCCAGCTTCAGCTTGTCGAGCCGGTCCAGCTGTTTGTCGATGGGCGGCTCCTCCACCAGAGTGCCGTCGCGGTCGATAAAGAGAATGGGCTGTTTCATGAAACGACGTCCTTGTTGGTGTCAGGAAGGGTGGCCAGCGCGTCGAGCAGCGCCTGCTCCACCTGGGCAATTTCGCTGTCGGCGCCGATGCTGATCCGCAACCAGTCATCCAGCGCCGGATTGCGGTAGGCGCGGATAAACAGGCCCTGGCGGGCGAGTTGGTCGTAGCAGGCGCGGGCGTTGGGCAGCGCAAACAGCAGAAAGTTGGCCCGCGACGGCAGCACCTGGCGCACCGCTGGCAGGGCATTCAGGCGCGCGGCCAGCTGGTCACGGCGGGCGTTCAGTTGTGCCACCTGGGTCTGCATCCGTTTCTGCCCCTCCGGCGACAGCGCCTCGGCGGCCAGTTGGGCCACCGGTTCGGGCACCGGATAGGGGGCAATCACCTTCTCCAGCACAGCGATTACTGCTGGGTTGGACAGGGTAAAGCCGCAGCGGGCGCCGGCCAGCGCAAACGCCTTGGAGAGGGTACGCAATACCACGAGGTTGGGGCAGCGATCGATGGCGCTGGAGACCGACAGCTCGGGACAAAACTCGATGTAGGCCTCGTCCACCACCAGCAGGCTGTCCGGCAGTTGTGCTGCCAGCTCCAGCAGAACCGCCGGGGCGATAACGGTGCCACTGGGGTTGTTGGGATTGCAGACAAACACCAGCTTGCAGTCCTGCACCTGGCGGGCAAAGTCCTCTGGCAACCGGTAGCCTTCGGCCCACGACAGGGTACGGCAGTCCACCGCATTGGTGGCCGCGCTGATGGCGTACATGCCGTAGCTGGGGCCACAGGTGGCGATGGCATCAACACCGGGGCGACAGAAGGCGCGGATAAGCAGGTCGATCCCTTCATCGGCGCCCCGGGTGATCAACACCTGCTCCGGCCGGACACCGGCGTACCCGGCGTAAGCCGAGCGCACGGTTCCGGGCTGGCAGTCCGGATAGCGGTTGACCCCCACCACCGTGCTGTTGTTCCAGGGGGATTCGTTGGCGTTCAGCCATACGGTGCCGCCAGAGGCCTCGCGACGGGCGGAGGCGTAGGGGGTGAGGGCGGCGATTTCGGGCCGCACCAAGCGGTTTACCCACTGTTCTGTGTTGCTCATGCCCGGGCCTCCATACGCAGGGTCACGGCGTTGGCGTGGGCTCGCAGCCCCTCCGCCTCCGCCAGGGTGGTGACGGCACCGCATAATTCGGCCAGCCCTTCCCGGCTCAGTTCCTGAACGGTAAAGCGGCGCTGGAAATCCGCCAGAGACAAGCTTGATGCGGTGCGCGCGGCGCCGTAGGTGGGCAGCACGTGGTTGGTGCCACTGGCGTAGTCGCCGACCGACTCCGGCGTCCAGGGGCCGAGGAAGATGGAGCCGGCGGCTCGCAGCCGTGGCAGCAGGTCGCGCGGGGCACGGGTTTGCACAATCAGGTGCTCCGGCGCGTAGGCGTTGCTGATGTCGCACGCTTCCTCCAGCGAGGACGCCAGGATCACCCGGCTCTGCGCCAGCGCAACGCGGGCAATGGCGGCGCGGGGCAGGGCTGCGAGCTGGCTCGCCACTTCCTCTTCCACCCGCTGCGCCAGCGCCGGGCTGTTGGTCACCAGCATCACCTGGGAGTCTTCGCCGTGCTCCGCCTGGGAAAGCAGGTCCGCGGCCACAAACGCGGGGTTGGCGCTGTCGTCGGCGATCACCAGCACCTCGGACGGGCCGGCCGGCATGTCGATGGCGGTGCCCTGTTGGCTGACCTGGCGCTTGGCTTCGGTAACGAAGCGGTTACCGGGGCCAAAGATCTTGTCCACTTTGGGGACGCTTTCGGTGCCGTACGCCAGCGCGGCAATCGCCTGGGCGCCACCAATGGTATAGAGGCGATCGACGCCGCAGCGGGAAGCGGCATAAAGGATGGCGTCATTGACCGGCGGTGGCGTCACCATCACTTTCAGCGGACACCCGGCGATCAGGGCGGGCAACGCCAGCATCAGGACGGTGCTGATCAGCGGCGCGGTGCCACCGGGAACATAGAGGCCAACGCGCTCAATCGCTTCGCTGCGCAGCTCGCAGCGCACCCCTTCCGCCACGTTGAGGGCGAGGGTTTGCGGCTGCTGGGCGCTGTGGAAACGCCCAATGTTGTCGATCGCCTGATCGATGGCGGCTTTCAGCGCCGGGTCCAGCCGGAGTGCGGCCGCGGCCATCGCCTCGGGGCCCAATGCCCAGTTGGCCGGCATGGCCCCATCAAACCGCTCCGTCAGGGCGATCAGGCCCGCGTCCCCCTCGGTTCTTACCGTGTCCAGAATGGCGCTGACGGACGCGGCCACCTGAGTGTCCTGCACCATCTCTGAGCGGGACAGGGTGCGGCGTTTGCCGTCGTCATCGAGTTGTTGCCAAATGACCTGTTCCATCGTTTACCCCAGCATCTTTTCAATGGGCAGCACCAGAATGGAGCTGGCGCCGAGGGATTTGAGCTCTTCCATGGTGTCCCAGAACAGGGTTTCCGAGCTGACGGCGTGCAACGCCACCCGGGTGTTGTCCTCGGCCAGAGGCAGCACGGTGGGGTTTTCCGCGCCCGGCAGCAGGGCGATCACCCGATCCAGCTCCGCCTTGGGCGCGTGCAGCATGATGTACTTGCTCTCCCGGGCCTGGATGACGCCGTTCACCCGCACCAGCAACTTGTCCACCAGCGCCTGACGCTCCGGGTCCAGTGGTTGTTGAGTTTGGATCAGGGTGGCCATGGAGCGGAACACCACCTCCACCTCTTTCAGGCCATTGGCCTCCAGAGTGGCGCCGGTGGACACCAGATCACAGATGGCGTCTGCCAGCCCGGCCCGGGGGGCCACTTCGACCGATCCTTTCAGCATGCAGCTTTTGAAGGGCACGGCTTTCTCATTGAGGTAGCTGCGCAGCAGGTTGGGGTAGGAGGTGGCGATGCGGCATTGGGCCAGGGAGTCGGACGCGGCGTAATCGAAGTCTTCCGGCACCGCCAGAGAGAGACGGCAGCCACCAAAATCGAGGCGTCTCAGGGTTTGAAATGCGGCTTCCTGTCCCCGGGCCTCGCGTTCCAGTCGCTCCTCCTCAAGGACGTTTTCGCCGACAAAGCCCAGGTCCACCACCCCGTCCATTACCAGGCCGGGGATGTCGTCATCACGGACACGCAGGATGTCGATGGGCAGGTTTTCCACGTGGCTCATCAGGCGCTGATCCCGCAGGTTCAGCTTGAGCCCACAGCGTTTGAGCAGCGTCTGGCTCTCGTCGGAGAGACGACCGGATTTCTGAATGGCGATCCGCAGTCGCCGGGTGTTGGCGGTGGTTGTTGTGGTTGGTTGTGTCATCTCTTCAGTCCTTATAAACGAAAAACCCCTGGCGCTCTGCCAGGGGTTTTGTCGTTACTTGGACATTCACCACTGGAGGCGCCGAAACGGCAGCCACCAGCGATGTCGCCTTCGGCTACCGCTGAGTGTGGTGATGATGATGGATAGCGTTCAGGCTAAAACGGTTCATTGATGTCCAAATCCGATGAATACTTGACTGCTATTTACGCTAATGCAGCGATTTTTCTTTTGCAAGGCCCTTTTTTGCTTTTTGCCGTTATGGCTTATGACGTAAGGTGGCGCCTGTTATGGCGGTCGGCGTGCTGCCTTGTCGATTTTGAACACTGCCGGGAGTTGTTGTGGCTGCGAGCCGTTTGCACAAAGAGGTGGCCCTTGCCCTGGGAGAGGGGGGATTGCTGGGCCGGGGTATCCCCGGTTTTCGTCCGCGCGGCGTGCAGCAGACGCTGGCTCAGGCGCTGACCGACACCCTGCAAAACCACACCATGCTGGTGGCGGAGGCGGGCACCGGCATTGGCAAAACCTTCGCCTATCTGGTGCCGGCTCTGCTGAGTGGCAAGCGCACTCTGGTGAGCACCGGCAGTAAAAACCTGCAGGACCAGCTGTTTCTCAAAGATCTGCCGGCGCTGCTTAAGTTGCTTGAGCGTCCGCCCAAGGTGGCCCTGCTTAAGGGGCGCAGCAACTACCTGTGCCACTACCACCTCAATCGCCGTCTGGCGGATCTGCCGGACGACCCGACCCTGGTGGACGAGTTGATGCGGATACGCCACTGGGCCAACGGTACCGTCAGCGGGGATTTTGCCGAACTGACCTCGGTACCCGAGGATTCGCTGGCGCTGATGATGGCCGGTTCCACCAACGACAACTGTCTGGGACGAAAATGCCCCGAGTTTGAACGTTGCGCCCTGAAAAGGGCCCGCGAGAAAGCGTTGGAAGCGGACCTGGTGGTGGTAAACCATCACCTCTTCTTCGCCGACATGGCGTTAAAAGAGACGGGTTTTGCCGAGATCCTGCCGAGTTGTGAACTCTTTATCTTTGACGAGGCACACCAGCTTCCGGACATCGCACTGAACCATTTCGCCACCTCGGTCAGCAGCCGTCAGTTGCAGGATCTGGCCCGTGAGATGCTGCGCGCTTACGCCGGGCCTTTGCGCGATTGCCGACCGCTCCAGTCTGCGGCGTCGCGACTGCAGGCGGTGTGTGCCGATCTCTATGATGTGCTGCAGTCCGCCCCCAGCCAGGACTGGCGTCATCTGCGTGAGCAATCCGTTGTTGCTGAAGCGATGGGGCGGTTGTCGGAAGCGCTGGCCTTTGCCCGGCGGATTCTGGAAAGCCAGCTCAGCCGGGACGAAGGGGCAGACCACGCTTTTGAACGTGCAAGCCTGCTCGAGGGGCGCTTGAGCGCCTTCCTTACTCCGGGTCAGGCCTCGTTGACGGTGGAGTGCCAGCGCGGCCACTTTGTGTTGCGCTCCAGCCCGCTTTCGGTGGCCCGGGAGTGCCAGGGCTACTACCGCCAGTTTAACGCCGGATGGCTGTTCACCTCCGCCACGCTCACCGTGGCCGACCGATTCGACCATTTTATCGACGCCATGGGTCTGGAAACGCCCCGCGAGTTGATCCTGGACAGCCCTTTCAATTATCCGCAGCAGGCGCTGTTGTGCGTGCCACGCTACCTGCCCGAGCCGGGACGGGTGGAGGTGGCTGACCGGCTGGCAGCCATTGCACTTGAACTGGTGCAGGCGGCAAGGGGGCGCACCTTTTTGCTGTTCACCAGCTATCAGATGATGCACCAGGTGGGGGAGCGGCTGGCCCGCCGGGTAGACCTGCCCATCCTGGTTCAGGGGATGGGGTCAAAACGCACCCTGCTCAGCCGTTTCACCCAACTGGGCAATGCGGTGCTGCTGGGCACCGCCAGTTTCTGGGAGGGGGTCGACGTGCGGGGCAAGGCACTGAGTTGCGTGTTGATCGACAAACTGCCGTTCGCCTCGCCGGATGACCCTTTGGTGAAAGCGCGGTCCGATGCGGTGCGTCTGCGCCAGGGGGACCCGTTCACCGAGGTGCTGCTGCCTGGTGCGGTGATCGCCCTCAAGCAGGGGGTGGGGCGCCTGATCCGCGGTGAAACCGACCGGGGGGTGCTGGTGATTGCCGATCCCCGGCTGGTCAGTCGTCCCTATGGCGCGGTGTTTCTGAACAGCCTGCCCCCCATGAGCCGCACCCGGGACCTTGCGCGGGCGGTGGCGATGTTGAAGCGCCTGTGAGCCGCGTCGTCTGGCCGTGGTCGGCGTTCGCCACCTAACCCCTTCCGCGCTCCATGTCGGTCGGCGTTCAACGATGGCTTGTTTGTGACGTGCACTGCCCTTATATTTCGACTATTGTGGAAATGTATCGGCGCCGCCGTTGAGCAAAGGCGCCGGCTCCGGAGCGAAAAGATGGCCTACCGAAACGTTGAAAAAGCCAAGAACGAAGCGGTCGAATGGGCACTGGCCCACGGCATGGCCATTAAGGCCACGTCGGATGCGGCCCGCCACCCCGCGTTCAGCTTAAGTCCTGCCCCCATCAAACTGGCACGCTATGAGCAGCTGTCCTCGTCGGTACACCTGCTGGGGCGGCTGATCCATGCGGTGTCGGAAGATCACGCCTTCCTGCAGCAGGCGATCGCCCCCATTACCCAGGGCGATGCCTTTTTCAGCGCGCTTCTGGCCATGCATCAGCGGTTGCACGGGCCGGACGGCGGCGCCCTGCGCCGTCCTCTGTTGATCATGCGCAGTGATTTTATGGACGATGTCCAGCTTGGGCCAAAGCTGGTGGAGTTTAACGGCATCGCGGCCGGGATGGGCCCGTTTGGCCAGCGGATCCACGAACTGCACCGACACATGAAGTACCAGTGGCCCGCGCCGTTTGAGCAATGGTGCGCCGGAAAGCCGGGCACCCTGATTGAAAACCGGGCGCTGGAGGGCATCGCCGATGGCATTGCCCTGGCCACCCGGCAGATCAAGCAGGCGTTCAATGACGAGGGGCCGGCGACGTTTCTGATGGTGGTGCAGGAGAACGAGGACAACGTCTACGACCAGCACCTGCTGGAATACGCCCTGCAGCAGCGAGGCATCAGAACCGTTCGGCGAACCTTCCGGGAGCTGTACGATGGCCTGGCCACCGGCCCGGGCGACCGCTTGCTGCTGGACGGGATTGGGGCAGTGGACACGGTGTATCTGCGCTCGGGCTACCAATACGACGATTACGCCGCCCATGACCTGATCGGCCAGGCCTGCTGCGAGGCTCTGATGCAAACCCGGATCCGGATTGAGCAGCACCGGGTGGCGGTGAACGCCACCGTCAGTCAGCAATTGGCCACCAGTAAACGGGTTCAGATGCTGCTGTCCGGCATGGCGGCAGAAGGGCTGACGCGATTCGGGCTCTCCCAGGCCGAAGCGGAGCAGGTTAAGGGGCTGCTTGGGGAGATGGTGCCGGTGACCGCGCAGAGCCTGGCGCAGGTGGTCGCCAGTACGCCGGATTACTGGGTGCTGAAGAATCAGGGGGAGGGGGGCGGCCACTGCATCTTCGGTGACGAGATCGCGGATACCCTAAAGCGGTTGCGGCCTGAAGACTACCCGGCGTGGGCCCTGATGCGTCGTCTGCATCCGGCGCCCAGGGCACTGCCTGCCCATATCGTGCGCAAGGGAGAAGTGCAGGTTATCGACGATCTTGTCAGCGAAATTGGCATGTTTACCCTGCATTTCGATGGACAGTCACTGCTGCCCAATGACGGCTATGCCGGCTACCTTATCCGCAGCAAATCCGCCCAGGTGACGGAAGGGGGCGTGCACAGTGGCCTGGGGGCGCTGGACTCGCTGATGCTGGCCCCCTGACGCCGTTGCGCCAGGGGGCGACAGTAACGTCAGCGGGGCTCAGCCGGCGAGGGCGTTGGACGCCGGTGCCCGGGTGCGGATCACCACGCAGGCGGTGTGCTTCTGCTTACCGAACCCCAGGATCTGCTCAAGGCTGGTTTTGCTGACCGGAACGAACGCGGCGGTGACCACATCCTCCGGCCGGGAAACGTGGGGGTCGTGAAGAAAGAACAGGTGCTCACTCATGCCGCTCAGCAACACCCAGTGCGGCTCCTTATTGCCATTGAACCGGTAGGTGCTGATCAACAGCAGCACGCAGGCCCCTTCGGCCAGCCACTGTTCCAGCCGGGCACGGGTGGGCGCCTCGGCGAACATCGGTATGGCCGCATCCTGCAACTGTTGCTCAAAGTGTTGGTGCACCAGGGTAATGACCGCTTTTTTCTCCGGGTCCCGCACGCTGTGAATAAAGGGGATGCCCTCACTGGTGCTCCACAGTTCGGCGTGAAAACCGCGACGCGATGCCGCCAGTGCCAGCCCGTGCCCGCTGCAACCGCCATGTCCGGCCGCCATATAGATGGTGGTGGCTTCCCGCCACAGTTGCAGCTCCTCGGTGCGGCTGGGCGCGTAGTCGGGGTCGAGCCCGGCAAACGCCATCTGCAGGCAGGCCGCACCACAGGTAAAGGGGGTGGTTTGGATGTAGAGGGGCACGTTCAGGCGAAGGCGGGGGCCGGGTGGGTCGAGGCGTTTCTTCAGGCGCACACCATTGGCCAGGTCATCGTAATAATGAACCAAGGTTTTCAATGGCTTATAACCCAGTTTTTGGTAGAGCGCCAAGGCCGCAGAATTGTCTTCCCGAACTTCAAGACGGAGTGTAATGTAGCCCTCGTCAATCGCCTGTTTTTCGCAATGACAAAGCAGGGCACCCGCGATACCTTGCCCCCGGCATTCCGGGGCAACGGCCAGTGAATAGATTCGGGCCAGCTGGGTGCCTCGGTGGAACAGCATCAGTACGTAACCCAGTAACTGATCGCCCTGGTGAGCCAGCCACAGCTGGCTGTGCGACGACTGAATAAATCGACGCATCTGCCGGGGGGGGATCCGGTCCGAGTGAAATACGTGGTTTTCCAGCGCAATCAGTGGGCTAAGGTCATTGAGCGTGGCTCGGCGAATGTCCATTATGGTGAGCCTCAAACGGAGGTGGAGCCATTAAATCGCACTTTTGGCAAAGTCACCATAGGAGGGTGACGCCGCATGGCCAATTTACTTATCGTTACAGACGAACTGTCTGACTGGAAAGACTTTTTCCCCTCTAAACAGGTGATGACCGTGGCCCAGTATCTGGACGGCTACCCCGCCCAGGGGGCCCTTCAGGTGATCAACCTGTGCCGCGACCTCAGTTACATGGAGGCGGGCTATTACTGTTCACTGATGGCGGAGGCGCGTGGGCACCGGGTGATCCCCACGGTGATGACAGTCAACGACCTGTCCCAGTCCTTTATGTACCGCTTCAGGCCCAAGGATTTTGGCAAAAACCTGGCGGCCGTCGAGACGATCCAGACCAAGATCTTTTTCGGCAAGACCGAGCTGTCCGGCTTTGAACGGGTGGCACGCCAGTTGTTCGAGCGCTTTATGGTGCCGGTGCTGGAGGTGTCGCTGCGTCGCATCAACGGCCAGTGGCAACTGGAAGCCTTGCATCCCTTCCCGTTTCAGGCGTTGTCCGACAGTGAGCAGGACCGCTTCGGAGAGGCGCTGGAAGCCTTCTCACAAAAGGTCTGGCGCCAGCCCAAGCGCGGCAAGCGGGCTCGTTACGACATCGCCCTGCTGGTGGACCCGGATGAAGCGATGCCGCCCTCCGATCCGTCCGCACTGAAGCGTTTTGTGCGTGCGGCGGACCGGCTCGGGATCAACATGGAGACCATCGGCCCGGCGGACATGGCCCGGTTGGGGGAGTTTGACGGGCTGTTTATCCGGGCCACCACCTCCATCAGCAACTACACCTACCGGTTTGCCCAGGCGGCGCAAAACCTGGGACTGGTGGTGATGGACGACCCGGAATCGATCATGAAGTGCACCAACAAGGTGTTTCTCACCGAACTGTTGGCGCAGCACAAGGTGCCCAGGCCGCAGAGCCGCATCCTGCGTCGGGGGGCGCCGGAGCTGGTTGAGGAAGCGAAAGCCAGCATTGGCTACCCGATGGTGCTGAAAGTGCCGGATGGGGCGTTTTCCGTCGGGGTCGTCAAGGTGCGCGATGACGCGGAACTGGAAAAGGAACTGGACCGGCTGTACGCCAAGAGCGCGCTGCTTCTGGCCCAAGCGTACATCCCCACAGAGTACGACTGGCGCATCGGCGTGTTGAACCGGCAACCGCTGTTCGCCTGTCGCTACTACATGAGCCGCGGCCACTGGCAGATCTATCAGCATCACGGCAATGGACGGGTGTCCTCCGGCGGCTTTGACGCGGTCGACCTGAAACAGGTGCCCAAGGCGGTGATGGACGCCGCATTGAAGGCGGCCAACCTGATCGGCTCCGGCTTGTATGGGGTGGACGTCAAAGAGCGGGACGGCCAGGTCTTCGTCATTGAGGTCAACGACAACCCCAGCATCGACCGTCATGTTGAAGACGCGTTTCTGGGCGAACTGCTTTACGACCGCATCGTGACGGAGTTTTTGCGGCGCATCCAGATGCGGGGCTTTGAGACCCGTTAGCCCCTCGCGTTGCCCAACCGCACGCCGCCCCCAAATCCGATGGCGGTGTGCGGTCGGGCCCCAGGAAGAGGGCAGATCGGCGGGCGCCGACGACACGGCGGGTTACGGCGCCTGCAGTATGCTGTGATATCATCCCGCCATTGCTTTTTTGCCACACTGAACAACGCGCCTTTGACGGCGGTCCGGATGGAGTACCGCCTGCCGGGCGCGTTTGTGTGTGGACCCCAAGATGTAAAAAGAGAGCCTTGATGAAGATCCTGATTATCGATACCGCCACCGAGAACTGTTCTGCCGCCCTGTATCTTGATGGGCAGATCAGCGCTCAGGAGCAGGAGTCGCCCCGTGAGCACAGCCAGCGCCTGTTGCCGATGGTGGACGCCCTGTTGGCGGATGCGGGAATCACCCTGAGCGAACTGGATGCCATCGCCTTTGGCCGTGGCCCGGGCAGTTTTACCGGCATCCGTATCGGCACTGCCATGATGCAGGGACTGGCGCTGGGCGCCGACCTGCCGGTACTGCCGATCTCCAACCTGGCGGCGATGGCCCAGGCGGCCATTGCGGAGGGCGCCAACAACGTGGTGGCGGCCATTGATGCCCGCATGGGTGAGGTCTACTTCGGCCACTTCCGGGCGGAGAACGGCCTGGCGGTTCTGGTGGGTGAAGAGCAGGTGATCGCCCCGGACGCGTTGC
>CAZWED010000010.1:15424-22149 GCA_964632645.1 uncultured Ferrimonas sp.
AGGGACCGGCTTTGAGACCTACCCCGAACTGGCGGCTGACCCGCGCATTACGGTGGCTGAACATCTGCGGCTGCCGACTGCTAAACTGATGATTCCGCTTGCGCTTAAGGCGTTTGAACTGGGGCAGGCGATGCCGGTGGATGAGGTTGAGCCGGTGTACCTGCGCAATAACGTGGCCTGGAAAAAACTGCCGGGCCGAGACTGAACGAGGGTAGGGCATGCGTCCCGTCGGAATAGGACTTCCGGGTCCCCAGCACAAGGTAATGCCGCCGGCCAGACCGGTGGAACAACCGGCAACGGCATCGACGCCGGGGCCGGTGGTGGTTTTGCCGGCGGACCAGTCCGGCTGGGCCGATTGGCAGGCGGGACGTGCGCAACTTCAGCCCGACGGGGCAGACCACCCGGCGCTGTCCCTCTACCGGGACATCGCCCAGGGGGACTTGCGCCAGCAGCTTCAGGCGATGGTGGGGGTGGACCTGTATGTCTGACCCCCGTCTGGAGCCCCTCCGGTTTACCTGTTAAGGTCACATCTGATTTTTTCTAAGGAAAGGAATGATCATGTCCAAGTCTTTCATCCCCTTGGCGTTTCTCGCCGCCGCTCTGAGTTTTCCTGTCCAGGCCGCTGCCACCCCGACGTTGTCGGAGCTGGCCGAGGGCGCCCATCGCAGTGACGCGAACGTGGCACGTAACGATTATCGCCATCCGGTGGAAACCCTGGAGTTCTTCGGCCTGCATCCGCACATGCGGGTGATTGAGTTGTGGCCCGGCGGCGGCTGGTATACCGAGATCCTGGCGCCCTACCTGAAACCGCAGGGTGAGTTTGTGGCGGCGTCCTTCGACCTTGAGCCGCCCGCCGACGCCAACGCCCCGGCGTACCGGCTTCGCATTGGTCGCGAATACCTCGAAAAGCTGGCCGGTGATCCGCAGCACTATGACAAGGTGTCGGTTATCGCCTTTGACCCGCCGCGCAAGTCCGGTCTTGGGGTGGAAGCCAGCGCGGACATGGTGCTGACCTTCCGTAACCTGCACAACTGGGCCAAAGAGGGGCAGCTGGAAACGGTGTTTCGCAGCGCCTGGGACGTGCTGACGCCCGGCGGTGTGTTTGGTGTGGTGGAGCATCGTGGCTTGCCCGGTCAGGATCTGGCCAGCGGCTATATGGATGAGGCCGAAGTGATCGCCCTGGCGGAAAAGGTGGGCTTTCGGCTTGCAGCCAAGAGCGAGATCAACGCCAATCCCAAGGACAGCAAGGTGCATCCCAAAGGGGTGTGGACCCTGCCGCCCTCACTGCGTTTGGGTGAGCAGGACCGGGACAAGTATCTGGCCATTGGCGAGTCGGATCGGATGACCCTGAAATTCTATAAGCCTGAAATTTAAGTCGCTTTAACAGAGGCGCAACTGCTCCAACCAGAGCCGGGGTGACACGGTTTTGTGAACTGGATCGGGACAGCGCAGGAGACCTATGGCAACCTTGCCCGCCGCCGAGGCGTTAACCCTGAAACTGGACGATTTGACCCTGGCAGCGCAACGCTGGGGTCAGCCCGATGCACCGTTGATCCTGGCGCTGCATGGCTGGCTGGATAACAGCGAAAGCTTTGCTCCCCTGGCGCCCGCGCTGGTGGCGCAGGGCTACCAGGTTCTGGCGTTGGATTGGGCCGGTCATGGCCTGTCGGAGCATCGTCCTGCCGGCAACCATTACCCCTTCCTGGAGTACCTGTACGACCTGCACCGTGTGATGGCGCTGTTGCCCTCCGCGCCCTGCTGTCTGCTGGGCCACTCGATGGGGGGGATACTGGCGCAGTTGTACGCCGGGCTGTACCCGGATGAGGTACCGGCCCTGGTGGCCATCGAAGCGGTTGGGCCGCTGGTGTGTGAACCCGGCAAGGCCGCCGAGCGGTTGCGTTTCGGTTTTCTGAGTCGTCAGAAACCCCAGGGGCCGATCCAGGGTTACGACAAACTGGCCCCCCTGGTGGCGGCCCGGGCCCGAAGCGGCAGCTTCGACGAACGGTTTGCCCGGATGCTGCTGTCGCGAAACCTGGAGTTTCGTGGCCGGCGCTGGTACTGGCGTTCCGACCCGCGACTGCGGGAGCGGTCCGCCTGGATGATGACGGCGTCTCAGGCCCAGGATTACCTGGCAGGATACCGACGCCCGTCCCTGGTGGTGTTGGGGGAGCATGGCTACCCGCAACTGAACGCCGCCTGGGAGGAGCGTCAACACTGGTTTTACGATGTGCGCCGGGAGCGGATCCCGGGCGGACACCATTGCCACATGGAGTCGGTGCCACAGATGGTCCAGACTCTGAGCAACTATTTGTCACGGATACCGAGCGGTTCCTGACCTTATTTGGCTTTTTTAGGGGCAACGTGCCCCCAGTACCCCGAAGCAGTACTGTTCCACAAAGGAGAACAGCGTGGACAAACCCTGGCTGAACAATTACCCCGCCGGCGCACCGGCTGAGATTAACCCGGACCAATACGGCAGCTTGCTGGACCTGTTTGAAGAGAGCTGCAGCACCTATCCGGATCAGGTGGCCTTTATCAATATGGGCGCCGTGCTCACCTATCGTCGGCTGGAAGAGCAGAGCCGGGCTTTTGCTGCCTACCTGCAAAACGAACTCAAGCTGGTACCGGGCGATCGCGTCGCCATCATGATGCCCAACCTGCTGCAATACCCCATCGCTTTGCTGGGTGTGCTGCGTTCCGGCCTGGTGGCGGTGAATGTTAATCCGCTCTACACGCCTCGCGAGCTGAAGCATCAGCTGTGTGATTCCGGCGCCAAAGCGATCATCGCGGTCACCAACTTTGGCTCCAGCCTGCAAAAAGTGGTGCACGAAACCCCGGTAGAGCACGTGATCCTGACCAAGATCGGTGACCAGCTCTCCGCGCCCAAGCGCACCCTGGTGAACTTTGTCGTCAAGTACGTGAAGAAGATGGTGCCCGCGTACCACCTGCCCGGCGCCGTATCCATGCGCCGTGTGCTGGCCAAGGGCCGCTTCCTGCAGTACGTCAAACCCAAAGTGGTGGCAGACGACATCGCGTTCCTGCAATACACCGGTGGCACCACCGGCGTGGCCAAAGGCGCCATGCTGACCCACCGCTCCGTGGTGTCCAACATGCTCCAGTGCGACGCCTTCTACGGCCCGCTGCTGGAGAACGGTAAAGAGATGGTGGTGACCCCGCTGCCGCTCTATCACGTGTTCGCCAACACCGTAAACCTGCTGCTGTTCGTCAAGAAGGGCGGCCAGAACCTGCTGATCACCAACCCGCGGGACCTGGACGGCTTTATCAGCGATCTGAAAAAGTACCCCTTCTCCGCGCTGACCGGGGTGAACACCCTGTTCAACGCGATGCTGAACCATCCGGAGTTCGGCAACATCGACTTCAGCAACATGAAGCTGACCATCGGTGGTGGCATGGCGGTACAGCGCGCGGTGGCTGAGAAGTGGAAAGCCGCCACCGGCGTGCCGCTGATCGAAGGCTACGGCCTGACCGAGTGTTCCCCGGTGGTGGCCGCCGGCCGCTATGATCAGGCGGAATACACCGGTGCCATCGGCCTGCCGCTGCCCTCTACCGAGATCCGCGTCGTCGATGACGAGGGTAACGTGCAGCCCCAGGGCGAAGTGGGTGAGCTTCAGGTGCGCGGTCCGCAGGTCATGAAAGGCTACTGGCAGCGTCCGGAAGAGACCGACAAGGTGATGGATGGCGAATGGTTGCGCACCGGCGACATCGGACGCATGGATGAAGAGGGCAACTTCTTCATTGTCGACCGTAAGAAAGATATGATTCTGGTTTCCGGCTTCAACGTGTTCCCCAACGAGGTGGAAGACGTGGTGGCCCTCCATCCCAAGGTGTTGGAAGTGGCCGCTGTGGGTGTGCCCCACGAGGTGTCCGGCGAGCTGGTTAAGATCTTCGTGGTGGCGAAGGAGCCTGGCCTCAAGGAGCAGGACCTGATCGCCCATTGCCGCAAACACCTGACCGGTTACAAGGTGCCCAAGTTGGTTGAATTCCGGGACGAGCTGCCCAAGACCAACGTAGGCAAAATTTTGCGTCGCGAACTGCGCGACGAGGTGAAGGAGTCCAGTTGATGCAACCCATGCCCCAGTGGCAGTGGATCGACAACGACGAAGACCTGGCGGCCCTGTGCCGCCAGTGTCGTCAGAAAGATGCGGTGGCGTTGGACACCGAGTTTGTTCGTACCCGCACCCTGCATGCCCAGCTGGGCCTTATCCAGCTGTACGACGGTGAAACCCTGGCACTGATTGACCCTCTTGAGATCCGCGATCTTGGCCCCCTGTGGCAACTGATTGCGGATCCCAACGTGGTCAAGGTGCTGCACTCTGCCAGTGAAGACCTTGAGATCTTCGCCCATCGGGGCGGGGTGATCCCCCAGCCTCTGTTTGATACCCAGGTGGCGGGTGTGTTGCTCAACCTGGGCGGCGCCATGGGCTACGGTAAGCTGATCCAGCATTACCTTGGCCTGGAGCTGGATAAGGGGGAAGCCCGCACCGACTGGCTAAAGCGTCCGCTGAGCGACAGCCAGCTGACCTACGCCGCTGCCGACGTGTTCTACCTGCTGCAGGTTTATCGCCTGATGCGCCCCGCCATCGAAGAGATGGGGCGCCTGGACTGGCTGTGGCAGGAGGGACAGCGCGCCTGCCGTGACCGTCTCAAGCCGGACGACCCGAACAAAGCGTACCTCAAGGTGAAAAACGCCTGGCAGCTTAAGCCGGTTCAGCTGGCGGTGCTGAAATCTCTGGCGGCCTGGCGCCTGCAGGTGGCGGAGCAGAAGGACCTGGCCCTCAGCTTTGTGGTCAAGGATGCGGCACTGCTTAATCTGGCCCGTCGTGCGCCGCGCTCCATGGCGTACCTGAGCAAGATGGACTGCCTGCATGAGCGGGAGATCCAGCGCTACGGCAAAACCCTGCTGCGCTTGATCGCCTCCGCCGACGTGGACAACCCGCCGGAGCCGATCGATCCGCTGGGGCTGGACCCGGACTTTCGCGACGCGCTGGCCGTGGCGCGTAAAGCGGTGCAGTCCGTGGCGGAACAGGCGCAGGTGGCGCTGGAGCTGCTGGGCTCGAAAAAGCTGGTGCAGCAATACGTCGAGTGGGTCTGGTGTGACTGCTATGGTCCCGAGCCGGATCTGATCCAGGGCTGGCGCGGTGACTTGTGCCGTGACACGCTGGCACAACTGACGTTGCGACCCTGACCCTTCGCACTGAAAAACGCCCGGCAACCGCCGGGCGTTTTTGTCTTTATCGTCTGGTATCCGGGGCTTGCACAAGGATGGTGCAAGCCGGCATGAAATGAAGATCCTTACTGTGCAAGGGCTGGAAACGAGAGATTAAACGTGACATATTGTGGTGCAATTTAATTAAACGATTGTTTAAACGATACCAATAAGAAGTGACGACCACGTCGCGAGCAAGGAGGCTTTTGATGGAGAAGTTATGGCTGGGCAGCTATCCCAAGGATGTGCCGGAGGAGATCAACCCGGAACAATTTACCTCCTTGGTGTCGCTGCTGGAGGAGAGCGTTGCCAAGTTTGGTGACCGCGCTGCCTTCGTCAATATGGGCCAGTCGCTGACCTACCGCCGCCTTGATGAACTCAGCCGGGCGTTTGCCGCCTACCTGCAACAGGACCTGGGCCTGAAGCAGGGGGACCGCGTGGCCCTGATGATGCCCAACCTGCTGCAATACCCGGTTGCCCTGTTTGGCGTCTTGCGTGCCGGCATGGTGGTGGTCAACGTCAATCCCCTCTACACCGCCCGTGAACTGAAGCACCAGCTTAATGACTCCGGCGCCGAAGCGATCGTCATCGTCTCCAACTTTGCCCATACCCTCGAGCAGATTGTTGATGAAACGCCGGTGAAGCACGTCATCCTGACCAGCCTGGGGGATCAGCTCTCCCTGCCCAAGCGCACCCTGGTCAACTTTGTGGTGAAACACATCAAGAAGATGGTGCCCAAGTACCATCTGCCCCATGCCCGCTCCATGCGCAGCGCGCTGGCCAAGGGCCGGCACCTTCAGTATGTCCGCCCCAAGGTGGTGTCCGAAGACCTGGCGTTTCTGCAGTACACCGGCGGCACTACCGGTGTGGCCAAGGGCGCGATGTTGACCCACCGCAACCTGGTGGCCAATCTCGAGCAGCTGTGCGGCTTTATCGGCCCGCTGCTTAACGAGGGGGAGGAGACTGTGGTGACGGCGCTGCCGCTCTACCACATCTTCGCGCTGACCGCGAACTGCCTGCTGTTTATGAAGCTGGGCGGCACCAACCTGCTGATCACCAACCCGAGGGACATGCCGCTCTTTATCAAGACCCTGAAGAGCCAGCCCTTTACCGCCATTACCGGCGTCAACACCCTGTTTAACGGCCTGCTGAACACCGAAGGCTTTGATCAGCTCGACTTCTCCGGGCTGAAGGTCAGCCTGGGGGGCGGCATGGCGGTTCAACGTGCGGTGGCCGAGCGTTGGCAGGCGGTTACCGGCACCCGTTTGCTGGAAGGCTACGGCCTGACCGAGTGCTCCCCGGTGGCCAGCGTGGCGCCTTACACCGCCACCGGCTACGACGGCACCATCGGGCTGCCGCTGCCCTCCACCGAAATCCGCCTGGTGGACGACGAAGGTTTCGAGGTGCCGCTGGGTGAGCGCGGAGAACTTCAGGTGAAAGGCCCGCAGGTAATGAAAGGCTACTGGCAGCGTCCGGAAGCCACTGCGGAAGTGCTGAA
>CAZWED010000011.1:0-933 GCA_964632645.1 uncultured Ferrimonas sp.
GCTTCATGCCAAATCAGACCCCCCGGCGTGACCGGCAACTCAATTCTCCCAAAGGCGCTTGAACTTTCCATCTTCATCCCTAAACTCCCGCGCAATTTGTCTGGAGTTTAACGACGGGAGAGAGACATGTCGGCTGATACAGAGTACGGATTGGAACCGGTACCACAACACGCTCGCAAGGGATTTGTGCCACTGACCCTGGTGATGCTGGGATTGACCTTCTTTTCCGCCAGCATGTGGACCGGAGGCACACTGGGAACCGGGCTCACCTTCGATGACTTCTTCCTCGCCGTACTCATCGGCAACCTCCTCCTCGGCATCTACACCGCTTTTCTTGGTTACATTGGCGCCTCCACCGGCCTCTCCACCCACCTTCTCGCCCGCTACTCTTTTGGTACCAAAGGCTCCTGGCTGCCCTCCGCGCTGCTGGGCGGCACCCAGGTCGGCTGGTTTGGGGTCGGTGTCGCCATGTTCGCCCTGCCGGTTGAGAAATTCACCGGCATTGACGCCCAAATCCTGATCCTGATTGCCGGGGTCGCCATGACCATCACCGTGTTCTTTGGCATCTCGGCCCTGATGGTGCTCTCCACCATTGCGGTGCCCGCCATCGCCCTGCTGGGCGGCTACTCGGTCTTTCTGGCCACCGAGTCTGCCGGGGGCATCGACGCCCTCGCCCGGCTGACGCCGGCCGAGCCGCTCTCCTTTAACCTGGCCCTGGCCATGGTGGTCGGCAGCTTTATCAGCGCCGGCACCCTGACCGCCGACTTCGTGCGCTTTGGCAAAAGCCCGAGAACCGCGGTCGCCGTTACCCTGATCGCCTTCTTTATCGGCAACTCACTGATGTTCATCTTCGGCGCCGCCGGCGCCGCCGTTACCGGCAAATCGGACATCTCCGAAGTCATGGTGCTGCAGGGCCTGCTGGTGCCCGCCATC
>CAZWED010000011.1:943-21057 GCA_964632645.1 uncultured Ferrimonas sp.
CCTGAACATCTGGACCACCAACGACAACGCGCTGTACGCCTCCGGCCTGGGCTTTGCCAACATCACCGGGGGCAATGCCAAGATCCTCTCCATCCTGAATGGTCTGGTGGGCACCCTGTTTGCCATGTGGCTCTACAACAACTTTGTTGGCTGGCTGACCTTCCTGTCAGCGGCCATTCCGCCGGTGGGCGGCGTGTTGATCGCCGACTACCTGCTGAACCGCAAACGCTATCATCACTTTGCTGATGCCCAGTTCCAGACCGTGCGCTGGAGCGCCCTGAGCGCGGTGGCGCTGGGCGTGGCGGCGGGGCATTTCCTGCCGGGCGTGGTGCCGGTCAATGCGGTGCTGGGCGCTGCCCTCTCCTACGTGGTACTCAATCGGCTGGAAACCCGTTCCGTAGCGGCCAGCGCGACCCAATCTGAAGGAGCCTGATCCCGATGCTCATCAACAATGTTCAACTCGAAGGCCAACCGGGCCTCTGGCAAATTCAAAGCGAGCAGGGCGTGATCCGCGCCCTGGTGCCCATGGCGGAGGCCCTGGGCGGCGAGGCACTGGATGGCGAAGGCGGCCTGGCCGTTGCGCCCTTTATCGAGCCTCACATCCACCTCGACACCACGCAAACCGCCGGCCAGCCGAACTGGAACCGCTCCGGCACTCTGTTTGAGGGGATCGAGCGGTGGGCGGAGCGCAAAGCGATGCTCACGCCGGAAGACGTCAAGGCCCGCGCCCGTCAGACCCTCAAATGGCAGATCGCCAACGGCGTGCAGTTCGTCCGCAGCCACGTTGACGTGTCCGATCCCCAGTTGGTGGCCCTGAAGGCGATGCTGGAACTGCGGGAAGAGATGAAACCCTGGGTGACCCTGCAGATCGTGGCGTTTCCGCAGGAAGGGATCCTCTCCTACCCCAACGGCAAAGCGCTGATGCGGCAGGCGATGGAACTGGGAGCAGACGTCATCGGCGCCATCCCCCACTTCGAGTTTACCCGGGAGTACGGGGTGGAATCCCTGCACTACATGTTCGACCTGGCGGACGAGTTTGACTGCCTGGTGGACGTGCACTGCGACGAGATTGACGACGAGCAATCCCGGTTTGTGGAAACCCTCGCCACCCTGGCGCTGGAGCGCGGTGTCGGCCATCGCGTTACCGCCAGCCACACCACCGCGATGCACAGTTACAACGGCGCGTACACCTCCCGCCTGTTCCGCCTGCTGAAGATGTCCGGCATCAACTTTGTCGCCAACCCGCTGGTGAACATCCATCTTCAGGGCCGTTTTGACACCTATCCGAAACGGCGCGGCATCACCCGGGTGAAGGAGATGCTGGAAAGTGGCATCAACGTCTGCTTTGGCCACGACGACGTGTTTGACCCCTGGTATCCGCTGGGCACCGCCAACATGCTGCAGGTGCTGCACATGGGCATGCACGTCTGCCAGCTGATGGGCTACGACCAGTTGGATGACAGCCTGAAGCTGATCGGCCGCCACAGCGCCCGAACCCTGCAGGTGGAAGGGGAATACGGCATCGAGGTGGGCAAACCCGCCAGCCTGCTGATCCTGCCGGCGGAAAGCCAGTTTGATGCGCTGCGCCGCCAGGTTCCGGTGCGCTACTCCATCCGTCACGGTAAGGTGATCGCGCAGACCCGTCCGGCACAAACCGAACTGCTGCTGGACAGTGTGGAAACCGTGGACTTCCGTCGCTGATTCCGGCGGGCAACCGACGCAAAAAAGCGAGCCGGCCGGCTCGCTTTTTTTATCTCATTTCTCCCTGCCGTGGTTACAGCATGTGGCCGTCAACGCAGGTGCCTTTCACCATCAGTTCCCGCAGGTCTTTCGGGTTCGGGATCTCGGATTCGGGGATCCCCAGCAACGAGGCGATCAGGCGGGCAAACAGGCGCCAGTGTGCCAGCAGCGCCTGGTCATTGTCGCTGCCATAGGTTTGCGTCAGCAGGGGGCGCAGGGTGGCGGGCGCATCAGAGAACATGCAGCAGAACCACTTGACCTCCGCCATATTGGACTCCGTCAGGTAACCGGCTTCCTGGGTGCGCTCCAGCTCCGCCAGAAACACCTTTTCGGTATGGCCGGTGCGGTCATACAGGTAGTCGTACAGCTCCTCTTTGGAGCCCATGGCACTGGCGGCAAGGCGTGAGGGTCGCGGATCCACCAGCAGGCTGGCCATCAGTCGCACCATCATTTCGAACAGCCGCCGGTTGGGCGGCAACGCCGGATCGGCCTCCTCCACCAGAGTCTCCATCAGGCCCTGAATGTAGCGGTGGATCTCGTCACAGATGCGGTGCCAGATCTGCTCTTTGCTGCCAAAGTGGTGACGGATCAGGCCATGAGACACGCCGGCCGCATCGCTGATCTCTCTTACCGAGACCTTATCAAAGCCCTTCTGGCTGAACAGATCCGCCGCGGCACAGAGGATGGATCGTTTGGTCTGCGCCGCCGCTTCGGCACTTTGGCGACCGCTGCGTTTATCTACCATATCGGGTCACTTTGCTTGAATCGTCAGTGGGTTTCATTATGCCCGCCCGCACCGGAGGTTGGCCAGTCACGGGCTGCATACCCTTTATTATCCACATGTAAAGTATGTTTGCTATCCATTGGGAGAATAAATATACTTTCCACCCGTATAGTAATAAACAGCCCGTTAACGCACCGTTTTCAAGGCAGGAACGCATTCCATGATGGATCGCCAAACACCCCCTCCCCCTCGTCTGCTGCTTGGCCTGATGGCTGGCGCCCTGTTGCTCACCGGCTGCTCTGACGTGCAGTCCTTTCCGATTCAGGAGAGCGAAAAGCCGGTTAAAATTCTGCTCGTGCCCCACATCGAGCCGGCCCAATCCCATCGTTTTTCTGCCCAGATTGAAGCGGGACACCGCGCCCAACTCGCTTTTCGCGTGCCCGGCCAGATCGACTCGGTAAGTGTGCGTATGGGCGAACCGGTGAATCAGGGCACGGTACTGGCCACCCTTGATCCCACCGATTACCTGATCGCCGTTGAAGCCCGCCAGGCGGAGTACGAGCTGGCCAGGGTGCGGCTGGCCCGCACCGAGCGGTTGTTTGCCCAGCAGTTGACCAGCGAAGACCAGAGGGACCGCGCGCAAACCGCGCTGACAGTGGCCCGTGCCCAACTGGAGCAGGCGAAAACCGACCTGGCGTACACCCAGTTGCTGGCCCCCTTTGATGGCGCCATCTCCCTCACCCATAAGCGGGCTCACGAAGTGGTGGGGGCCAACGAGCCGGTACTGAATCTGCAGGGGGATCAGGCGCTGGACATCGCGTTTAACCTGCCCGGCCGCTTTGCCCACCTGCTGGATGATGCCCGTTCGGTGCAGTTCCTTGTTAACGTGGCCCATCATTCCGACCTGCACCTGCCCGCCCGCTACAAGGAGAGCGACGCCCAGCCGGACCGGGACACCAACAGCTACCGCGTCATCCTGACGGTAGACCGCCCCCGTGACCTCAACCTCCTGCCCGGAATGGCCGCCGAAGTGGTGGCCTCTCTGCCCAGCGCCGACCGCCCGCGCTGGCAGCTGCCGACGGAAGCCATCGTTTCCCGCGACGGCCAGCGGGTCACGGTGTGGCAGGTGGACGACGATGACCGCCTGCTGCCTTTGGAACTGCACCTGGACGAACAGGGGGCCGTCGTTGCGGGCGCCACCGCAGGCACTCGCCTGGTGGCCGCCGGTGCCAACGAACTGAAGGCCGGCCAGAAAGTGCGCCACTGGGTCCGGGAGGGAGGACTGTGATGATGCTGGAACGACACCTGATGCGACTGTGGCCGCTGCTGCTGATCCTCGCCCTGTGGCTGATCGCCGGCTGTTCACCACAAGCCACTGCGCTGCCGCCCCAGGCACTGACCGTCACCACCATCACGGTGGCCGAAGCGGAACACGCGCCCCAACGCAGCTTTAATGGCCGTGTGGTCGCCCCCGACCTCACCCAACTGGCGTTTCGCATCGACGGCAAACTGGACCAGCTGCGCATCCGTCCGGGGCAGCGGGTCGAGGCCGGGCAGTTGATCGCCACCCTGGTGGATCGCACGCAACAACAGGCGCTGACCGACGCCAACGCCCGCTTCTCGCTGATTGAACGTCAACTTCAGCGCGCCCGGCAGTTGCAGCGCCAGGGCTCGGTGTCCGACGCCGAGCTGGATGAACTTCAGGCCAACTGGCGCCTTGCCCGGGCCAACCTCAAGGCCGCGCAAGCCCGTTTGAACTACACCCAACTGACCGCCCCCTTCACCGGGGTGGTGGCAGAGGTTTATAAGGAGCAGTTCGAAACCCTCAGTCCCGGCGAGCCGGTGGCCAGTCTCTATCGGGCGGACCGTCTGGATGTGCAGATCGCGGTACCGGACAGCCTGCTGACCCAGATCGACCCCACGTCGCCCAGCATCGGCTACACCCCCGAAGCCCGGATAGAAGGGCTGCCTGCCCCCATCGCCATGCGCTACCTGGAGCACACGCTGGAACTGGACCCGAAAACCCGCGCTTTTCAGCTGTGGCTGAGCGTACCCGCCGACGGGCTGGAGTGGCGTCCGGGGCTGCCCGCCAGCGTCACTGTGGACATGGCCCGGGCCGGATTGAGCCTGCCCCAGGGCGTTCGGGTTCCGCTTACCGCGCTGAGTGCCGGTGAGCTGCCCGGGCAGTTTCGTGCCTGGAAGGTGGCGCAGAATCGGGTTGTGCCCGTCGATGTCACCGTCAGCGCCATTACCCAGGCTGGCGCCCTGATCAGCCACGGCCTGCGTGCCGGCGACACCCTGGTGGTGTCCGGGCTGTCCCGGCTGGAGGCCGGTATGGCCGTTCGACCTCAACCCCTAAACCCGTGAGACCCAGATAATGAACATTGCGCAATACGCGATCAAACACCGGGTGATCAGCTGGATGTTCCTGATCATCCTGGCCATCGGCGGCGTGCTGGCGTTCCAGGATCTGGGCCGTCTGGAGGACCCGGCGTTCACCATCAAGGACGCCATGGTCGTCACTCAATACCCGGGGGCCACGGCGATGGAAGTGGAGGAGGAGCTCACCTACCCGCTGGAGAAGGCGATCCGGCAACTGCCTTACGTCAACAAGATCAACTCCACCTCGACCCCCGGCATGTCCCAGATCATGGTCAGCATGAAGATGGACTACGGCGCGGATGAACTGCCGCAGATCTGGGATGAGCTGCGCCGCCGGGTCGCTGACGAGCAGCCGACGCTGCCACCGGGCGCGCACGCTCCCAAGGTGATCGACGACTTTGGCGACGTATTCGGCATCCTGCTGATGGTGACCGGCGACAACTACAGCTACAGCGAATTGAAAGCCTACGTGGACTACCTGCGTCGAGAGCTGGAATTGGTGGACGGCGTGGGTAAAGTCAGCCTGGCCGGCGAGCAGCAGGAGCAGATCCACATCGAGATCTCCCTGAAAAAACTGGCGGCACTGAATCTGGACGTGAACACCGTAGTGGGCCTGCTGCACCAGCAGAATGCGGTACTGGACGCCGGCAAAATCACCATTGACGGGGAATCGCTGTTTTTGCGTCCCGGTGGTTTTGATTCCAGCGTCGACCCCATCATCCACGGCCGCGATACCGGGCAACTGGTGCGCCTGACGGACGTTGCCACCCTGCACCGCGGCTTTAAGGAGATCCCCACCAACCTGGTGCAATACAACGGCCAGAGCGCCATCAGCCTGGGGATCAGCTTTGCCAGCGGCGTCAACGTGGTTGAGGTGGGTCAGCGGGTCGACGCCCGTCTGGCCGAGCTGGAAGCCCTTCAACCCGCCGGCATCCAACTGCACACCCTCTATGATCAGCCCAAAGAGGTGGACCAGTCGGTGGACGGCTTTATCGTCAGCCTCGCCGAAGCGGTGGGGATCGTGATCCTGGTTCTGCTGTTCGCCATGGGCTGGCGCAGTGGCCTGATCATCGGCCTGGTGCTGCTGCTTACCGTTCTCGGCACCTTTATGATGATGCAGTGGACTCAGGTGGAGTTGCACCGCATCTCGCTGGGCGCGCTGATCATCGCGCTCGGGATGCTGGTGGACAACGCCATCGTGGTGGTGGAGGGGATTCTGGTCGGCCGTCAACGGGGCCTCTCCAAGCTGGAGGCGGCCTCGGCCATCGTGAAACAGACCGCCTGGCCACTGCTCGGCGCCACAGTGATCGCCATCACCGCTTTTGCCCCCATCGGCCTTTCACCGGACGCCACCGGCGAGTTTATGGGATCGCTGTTCTGGGTGCTCTGTTACTCCCTGTTCCTCAGTTGGGTTACCGCACTGACCCTGACGCCGTTCCTGGCGGACCTGCTGCTGCCGGCCCAGGCCGGTGTGACCGGCGACAGTGGCCAGGACCCCTACCAGGGCTTCATCTTCACCCTGTTCCGCGCCAGCCTGGCCTTTGCCATGCGTCACAGGGCGCTGACACTGGGGGCAATGCTGGCGTTGCTGATTGGCGCCGGGGCCGGGTTTGGCCTGGTGAAAAACGCCTTTTTCCCGCCCTCCAACACCCCCATCTTCTACCTCGACCTGTGGATGCCGGAAGGCACCGACATCCGCACCACCCACAAGATGGTGCAGGACGTGGAGCGCTCGATTCTGGCCAGAGAGGGCGTCGCCTTTGTCACTTCCACCACCGGCCAGGGGATGCAACGTTTTACCCTGACCTACAAACCGGAAAAACAGTACGCCGCGTTTGCTCAACTGCAGATCCGCACCGATACCCGGGAGCGCATGCAGACCCTGATGCAATCCCTCGCCAACGAGCTGCCGGCGCAGTTTCCCCAGGCCCAGTTCCAGCAGCGCCTGATGGAGATTGGTCCCTCGCCAACCGCCAAGATTGAAGCCCGGTTAAGCGGGCCGGATCCCGATACCCTGCGCGCCCTGGCCAGCGAAGTGGAAGCGATTTTCCGGGCCGACCCCGGGGCACGTAACCTGCGCCACAACTGGCGGGAGCGCACCAAGGTGCTGGTGCCGGTGATCAACGAGTCGCAGGCGCGCCGACTGGGGATCAGCAACGAAGAGCTGGCCGGCACCCTGCAAATGGCCTTTGGCGGCAGTCGGGTCGGCCTCTACCGGGATGGCACCCGCATGCTGCCCATCGTGGTACGGCTGCCGGAAGCGGAGCGCGTCGACTTCGGCAGCTTTGACAACATCACCATCTGGAGCCCGACGCTGCAAACCTACGTGCCGGTTCAACAGGTGGTCAGCCGTGTCGACCTGGTTTGGCAGGATGCGGTGATTCAGCGTAAGGACCGCAAACGCACCCTGACGGTGATGGCCGACCACGACATTCTGGGGGACGAAACCGCCGCCAGCCTGTTCAACCGGGTGCGACCACAGGTGGAAGCCCTGCCCCTCCCCCCCGGCTACCAACTGGAGTGGGGTGGTGAATTTGAGGCCCAGAACGACGCCCAGCGGATGCTGTTCAGCTCCCTGCCGATGGGTTACCTGTTCATGTTCATCATCACGGTGTTCCTCTTTGACTCGCTGCGCAAGCCGGTGGTGATCTGGCTGACGGTGCCGCTGTCCGTGATCGGCGTAACCGTGGGTCTGCTGGCCACCAACCAGCCGTTCACCTTCACCGCCTTGCTCGGCCTGCTGTCACTGAGCGGGATGGTGCTGAAAAACGGCATTGTTCTGCTGGACCAGCTCAATCTGGAACTGGGTTCCGGCAAGCCCCCCTACCAGGCGGTGATGGACGCGGCAGTCAGCCGGGTGCGCCCGGTGAGCATGGCGGCCCTCACCACCATCCTGGGGATGATCCCCCTGGTGTTTGACGCCTTCTTCGCGTCGATGGCGGTGACCATCATGTTCGGCCTGGGCTTTGCCACCGTGCTGACGCTGGTGGTGGTGCCGGTGCTGTACGCCAGTTTTTACCGCATCCGGGCGCCGCGCCCGGGCGAAGTGCCCTCACCGGTTCCGGCACCGCCCATCGCCGCCTGAGCAGCAAAAAGCCCCCGTTTCCGGGGGCATTTTTTTGCAACGCTGGCCGGGGCCGTTCAGCCCAGCACCAGCTCGGCAATGGCGCGCTGGATCCCCACCACGTCGGTGCCCTTTTTCAGCTCGCGGACGATCGGTTCACTCTGGCCCGAGACCCAGATTTTCAGCTCGGCATCCATGTCAAAACGCCCGCTGGTTTCCACCAGGAAGTGGGTGATCGATTTAAACGGGATGGAGTGGTACTCCACCTTCTTGCCGGTCACCCCCTGCTTGTCGATCAGCAGCAGCCGTTTGTTGGTGAACACAAAGAGATCCCGAATCACCTTATAGGCCAGCTTCAACTGCTCACTGGATGCCAGAATCGGCGCCAGCTCGCGATGCAGTTCATCCAGGTTCACCTCCGTGGCGTTGCCCATCAATCCGTCCAGCAGTCCCATATTGCCTCCTTTGGGTAGAAAAAAACCCGAAGCCGATGGCTTCGGGTTGGTATCAGGCTTTGGCGGCCGTCAGCGCCTTGCGCTCCTCATCGCTCAGGAAGGCCGCTTTCAGGCCGTTCTCCTGAAGCTGCCGACACTGCGCGGCACTGAGCCCGGCGGCAGGCGCCGCCACCTCGTACTCGTGCCTGAGGTCGACCCCTTCCACGCCGGGATCGTCGGTATTCAGCGTCACCGTCAGCCCCTCCCGCAGGAAGGTGGTAATGGGGTGGGCCGACAAACTCGCCACTGTGGTGGTCTGGATATTGGAAGTCAGGCAGGATTCCAGCGCGATGCCCTGCTCTCTCAGGTACGCCATCAGAGCAGGGTCTTCCACCGCTTTCACCCCGTGGCCAATGCGTTCCGCCCCCAGCTCCCGCACCGCATGCCAGATGCTCTCAGGCCCCGCCGCCTCGCCGGCGTGGATGGTCAGGCGGAATCCCGCGTCCCGGGCGATGCGGAAGTGGTCCACAAACAGGGCACCGGGTTTGCCCAGCTCGTCACCGGCCAGGTCCATCGCGGTGATGTTATCCCGGTAAGCGAGGCAGGCCTGCAGCTCGGCGTGACAGGCATCCGGGCCAAAAGTGCGGCTCAGAATGCCGATCAGCTTGGCTTTCACGCCGAAATCACGGCACCCCGCCCGCACACCGTCGATGACCGCTTCCACCACCCCTTCCGGGCTGAGGCCGTGGGTCATCGCCATGTACCCCGGCGAGAAGCGCAGTTCGGCGTAATCGATGCCGTTCAGCTTGAGATCTTCGGCGTTTTCGTAGGCCACACGGCGCACGGCGTCGTAGTCCTTGAGTACGGCCACCCCCCAATCCAGCTTGGCGAGGAAGGTGACCAGATCCGGCGCGTTGTCGGTGATCTGAACTTGTGGGATCAGCGCCTCGTAGCTGTCGGCAGGCAGGGTAAGATTATGCTGCCTGCCCAACTCCCATATCGTACGAGGGCGGATATTGCCGTCGAGGTGGCGATGCAGATCCACCAAAGGCAATGCGTTATCAATCATCTGGAAATGTCCTTTTGTTTTTGTGTGCTCTATGGCGCGGACGATCTTTGTCACCCTGTTTTTGTCACTATAGAGTCCGAAAAGGATAACCGAAAGGGGGACTCAATGGCAGAAGCGGCGCCCCGGCACGGGCCGTTGCGGCCCTGCCCTAACCCACTGCCAAAGCAGGCGGGTTCACCGATTTGCCGCCCGCAGGTCGTCAGGCGGAGACACTCCCAGGCGACGAGGCCATCAGCTGCAGCTCCGCCAGCTGCCGGTAAAGCGGGCTGGCCTGCAGCAGCTCTTCGTGGGTCCCGACCGCGCTGATCTCGCCCTGATCCAGCACCACCAGCCGGTCGGCGTTCACCACGGTGGCCAGGCGATGGGCGATGATCAGGGTGGTGCGCCCGGCCATTAACCGCTCCAGCCCCTCCTGAACCGCCACTTCGCTGACGGCGTCCAGGGCACTGGTGGCTTCATCCAGCAGCAGGATGGGCCGGTCCGCCAGAATCGCCCGGGCAATGGCGATGCGCTGCTTCTGGCCACCGGAGAGGCGAACGCCCCGCTCTCCAAGGTCAGCGTGGTATCCCTCGGGCAACGTCACAATGAACTCATGGGCGCGGGCCGCCCGACAGGCGGCTTCCACCTCGGCGAGGGACGCTTCCGGTCGGCCATAACGCACGTTTTCAAGCACCGAGGTAGCAAAGATCACCGGCTCCTGGGCCACCAGGGCAAACTGCCGCCGCCACACCTGGGGATCGCACTGATGGGTGGTGACACCATCCAGGGCAATGTCGCCACGCTGAGGGCGGTAAAACAGTTTAAGCAGCTGAAACAGGGTGGTTTTGCCGGCACCGCTTGGCCCGACGAAGGCCACCCGCTCACCGGGCTGTATGGTCAGGGAAAACGCCTTCAGTACCGGCCGATTGGGCGCACTGGGGTAGGCAAACGCCACCTGGTCGAACTGCAAGGCACCGCGCAGGGGACGAGGCAACGGCCGTGGAGAGCGCGGGGACTGAATGGCGGCCGGTACGTCCATCAGTTCCCGCAGACGTTCACTGGCACCGGCCGCCCGCTGGATCTCGCCGATCACTTCACTGAGGGTGGCCACGGCGCCGGCCACCAGCACGGCATAGAACATGAACGCGGTGAGCTGGCCCGCGGTCAGTCCCCCCGCCATCACCTCCAGCGCCCCCATCCAACTCACCAGAGTGATGGCACTGACCGACAGCAGCATCACCGCCGCGATCAATCCGGAGCGATAGCGTATCCGCCTGACCGCCGTTGCCATCACCGATTCCACGTCCTGATGAAACAGCGCACGATCCACCGGCTCATGGCCGTAGGCCTGCACCGTCTGAATTTCATGAAGGGTTTCATCCACCCGGGCGCCCAGGTCCGCCACCCGATCCTGGCTGGCCCGGCTCAGGGTACGGACGCGCCGCCCGAAGAACAGGATGGGCACCAGCACCACCGGCACCGCAACCGCAACCGCCAGAGTCAGTTGCCAACTGGTCACCAGCATCATTACGCCGCCGCCAATCAGGGTCAGCGCTGAGCGCAGCGCCATCGACAGGCTCATCCCCACTACGGTCTGCAACACCGTGGTGTCGGCGGTAAAGCGGGAGATCACCTCGCCGGTCCGGCTGGTTTCAAAGAACGCCGGGGAGAGCGTCAGCAGGTGGTCAAACACCGCTTTGCGCAGGTCCGCACTGACTCGCTCGCCAAGCCAGGTCATCAGGTAGAAGCGCACAAACACCGCCGTGGCCGCCACCAGATTGATCACCAGCACCAGCATCATCATCCGGTTAAGGGTGGCCGGGTCCCCGGAGAGAAACCCCCTATCCACCAGCAACCGAACCCCCTGCCCCAGCGCCAGCCAGGCACCGGAGCCCACGATGAGCGCGATCAGCGCCAGCGTGACACGCAAGCGATAGGGGCTAAGGAAATCCCAAAGCCAGGGCAATACGGATGATGGGGAGCGCATACCACCTCTTTGGGCAGGGGTTGGAGATCCGATGGTAGCGTAAACCCCCGCTTTAACGCATTGGCCAGACGCTTTTTTATCGGGAGAAAGCCAATCTTCCGGCCAATTTGCCGCGCTTAACCGATGTTGTCACGGCGGTGACGCGACGCGCCGTGTCAGGCGTTAACACAAGCCCTATTTCAGGCACGGGTACCGTGCAGATAGTCACCTCAACAGCCAACATTGCGAGGGCCATTTCAGGGAAAAACGAGCGGTGTAGTATTGCCGCCGCACAACCAATCACCGATTTCTGTTTCTTTAATCGCCAAACGCTATCAAGCAATAACCGCTGGCCACTTTTTCGCCACATGGAATTGTGTCAGGGCAAGATACACATCGTTTTCAATCCCTTGCCCCGTTTTCGGGCATGGGATCACGCTTTTATTACGGGCCGATCTGACCTAACCCGACTCACTCATAAACGCAAGTTTACTTTTTGTTCACATTATTTTTCTTGCGTGATCCCGGTCACGTCAAAATCCAAGGCGGTTGCTAGTTTTAAGCCACCTAAATTAGCCGGAGCGATATTAGTCAGACCTACATAAGCAACAACTTTAACGATTAAGAGACCCGACGGCAGGCGCAGGGCAAAAACCCAGAACAACGCACAATGGCCAGATTCAGGCGGTTTTGGGCAGGGAGTACCGTTCCCTGTCCCGGGCACGCTTACGCCCGGAAAACCACTGACCCGCCAGCCCTGCTTCCTGTTCCGGCGGTCTCACACGCCATTTTTGGAGAATGATGATGACGGTTTTACGTTACACCGGATGCCTGAGCCTGCTGCTGCTGGCCTTTGCATCCCAGGCCGCCAAGCCGATAGACAACGACGGTGACGGCTATCAGGCCGGACAAGACTGTGATGACAACAACGCGGCAGTTTGGCAACTCAACAGCTGCGGTCAGTGCGCCATCGAGCCGATTCAGGGCTGCGGCATCGACAACCCCCACGCCAGCCTTGGCTGGAGCGACTACCCCACCGCCTGCCAAAACTGCCACGATGGCGGCGAAGGGGGATTCCAGTACCAGGAGATGTTTGGTTCTACCCACTACCAGTGGACCGGGGAAACCCCGGATATGGTGAACCAGGGCGGTACACTGCAGGGCAAACTGACCAATGCGGTCAACAGCTACTGCATCAACATTGAAGGGGACTGGCCGGTCTGCGGTTCCTGCCACGCTGGCCGGGGCATCAAGCCCGGTGAAGGCGATACGGTGGCCAACGTCGACTGCCTGATGTGCCACAACAGCGACTACGCCTTGAACCGGGTGCGCCTGCCGGATGGCAGCATGGGCCCGGCACAGGGTACAGACAGCGCCACTCTGGACAGCTACGTTCAGAACATCGCCCCGCCCAGTCGCACCAACTGCCTGAAATGCCACGCCTTCGCCGGCGGTGGCGACGGCGTGAAGCGCGGCGACATCTCCTCCGCGCTGATGGCCAATGGCGACCCCCACTTTGACGTCCATATGGACGTAACCGGCGCCAACCTCCAGTGTCAGGACTGCCACCAGTTCATCAATCACCGGGTGATCGGTAAAGGCTCGGACCTGCGCCCCACCGATGACATCGTGCGGGGGGCGGAGATCACCTGCGCCAGCGCCCGTTGCCACGACGGCATGGACTCCGGCACCGGCCATGCGTCTTCCGGTCGCCGGGGTGAGCCGGATCGCCACGTAGGCCGTGTAGCGTGCCAATCCTGCCACATTCCGACCTACGCCAAGGATCTGGGCGACCCGGCCCACGTGCCCACCGAGATCCACCGCGACTGGCAGCACCACCACGACGGCACGCCGGCGGATGGGGTTTCCGGCCCCGGCCACCCGCACACCGACAAGGCGGCCAACCTGACCCCCTGGTTGCGCTTCTGGAACCGTAAGAGCGACAACTATCTGCTCGGGGATCAGGCGGTGCTGGACCCGGAAACCGGCCGTTACCCGACGTCACGTCCCATGGGCGACATCAACGATGGCATGCTGGTGCCGTTTAAGTACAAAACCGCCCTACAACCCATGACCGTCGCCGACCAGCGGATGATCGCACTGAACACCTTCGAGTACCTGAAGGGTTCCGGTGATGCGGTGGCCGCCACCGAATCCGGGCTGGTGAACATGGGCTACCCGGCCAACGAACCTTACCAGTGGATCGAAACCGACACCTTCCAGCTGATCAACCACGGTGTGAACCCGGCCAGCGCAGCGGCCGACTGCAGCCAGTGCCATGAAGCCAACCTGGATCTGGCCAACGATTCGATGCTCGACACCCTGGGTTATCGACTCAAAGGCCCGAAAGAGCAGGTGTGTAACCAGTGTCACGATGGCTCCAAGAACCTGCCTCGCACCTGGGATCGGATGCACAACCACGTCAGCAAAGGCAGCACCGGCATCGACTGCGCCTTCTGTCACGATGTCGCCCGCCCCGAGCGCGGCCTGTGCAGCCCCTGTGACAGCAGTTGTTCGGCCGAGTACGTGGATAACGTGCCCTACCCGCACCAGTGTGAGTAAGCCGACGTCGGCCTGACCCGTTTCCCAACCGCGGACCCCCACAGTCCGCACCCAAACCCGGGGCGCCACTGGCGCCCCTTTTTTTTCTGACCCGCACCCTGCCACGCCGCCGCGTTGTCGCTGCCCTCTCTACAACAGGAAGTTGGCGTACGCAGCAACGACAACGCCCGACGTAAGCCGGGCGTTGTTGCGGGTTTCGACAGATTGTCAGGCGGTTCGGATGCTCGCTTCCACCAGCGGCTTGCCGGCGCTGTTGGCCAGTCGCAGGGCATCGCCATCGCGCTCTACGGTGCCGTTGCCGGGCATCAGGACCGGCCGCTTAAAATCGAAGCTGGCGCTGCGCAGCGGCTCGGCGACGGCGGAGTGCATCCGCGCCACCATGTACATGCCGTGGGCGATCGGGGCGTCAAAACCGAACGGCTTGGCGGTGATGCGATGCAGGTGAATGGGGTTGTAGTCGCCGGAGATCCGGGCGTAGCCACGGGCCACCTGGGGAGCCAGCGCGAGGGGCTCCAGCACTTCCCACTGGTACTCCACTTTCGGCGCGCGAGCGCTCGCGCGCCGACGGCGACGTCCCCCCTCCGCAGGAAGGCGCAACAAGCACCGGCTGACGTAACTGGCACAACGCTGGCCGTTGTGCCAAAACTCGCCCACCAGTTCAAACTCCAGCCCCTTCTCGGTGCGCTCCTGTTCGCCCACTTTCACCACCACATCGTAGGCGGTCTCCGCCTTCACTTCGGTGTGCAGTTCAAAGCTGACGCCAAGGTGGATCATCCCCAGAGGCTGAACCGGCACGCTTTTGTCGGTCAGCAGCATCAGTTGGATCGGCTGGGTTGCCACAAACAGGTAGGAGAGCGGCAGGGCGTCCGGGGAGAAACCGCAGAAGGCGTTGTAGCGTTTGAGCTTGTCCGCATCAAACCGGAACCCTTCGACCTTCATCTCCATGGCCGGCAGCTCTCCCGGCGCGCAGCGCTTAAGGAAACCTTTCCATACCAGGCTCAGATTGGAGGGGATCTCGTTTTGGGTCAGGGTTTGATTCATAGGGTTGCAGTTCCTTTCGGTCTTAAAAGCCCGCCAAGGATACCCGCAGGGCCTCGTAAACGAGGCCCGACCAGCGCCTTATGCCGGCTCAAACGCCAGGGCTTCCCGCTCCTGGGCCAATCTTTCCATGTGTTGATGGGCCATCTCATCCAGCCATTCCAGCACCGCCTTGATGGCCGGCACCTCCTGACGATCCGGATGACACACCGCCAGATAATGCTGCTCCGCTTCGACGAAGGCGTCAATGGGGACCACCAGCGCGCCGGAGCGCACGGACGGCGCCACCATGCGCCAGCGCCCCAGTGCCACCCCCTGTCCGGACATGGCGGCACGGTAGGCCAGGTCAGCACGGTTGAACACGAATCCCCGAGTGACCGCCAGCGGGTCGATGCCGGCCCGCTCAGCCCAGAACTGCCACTCGGTGTAGAAGCCGGTGCCCTGCCAGGCGGTCTCATCGTGCAGCAGCAAACAGTCCGCCAGGCCATCCGGGTTCTGCCACAAATTATGCTCATCCGCGTAATCTTTGCTGCACACCGGCACCAACATTTCGCCAAACAGCACGTGCTGATGCAGGCCGGAGCGATCCGGACGGTCGTAGTAGACCGCCACGTCCACCGGCTCGTGCTGGAAATCGGTGGATCGCGACTGGGCACGCACCTGCAGCGTCATCTTCGGATAACGGCGATGCAGGTCGCCCAGGCGTTCGGACAGCCAGCAACGGGCGAAGCTGTGGGGTACCGCCATGCTCAGTGTAGAGGTAAACTCCTGCTGGCGAATGTCCCGGATGGCGGACTCCAGCCCGCCGAGGGACTGGTCCAGCACCGCCATCAGGCCCTGCCCCTGTTCGGTCAGTTGCAGACGACGGTTAAAGCGAAGAAACAGTTTGAAGCCCAGCTGCTCTTCCAGTTTTTTGATGCGATGGCTGACGGCGCTTTGCGTCAGGTGCAGCTCTTCTGCCGCCTTGGTAAAGCTCATATGGCGGGCGGCACTGGCAAAACAGTGCATGGAGGAGAGAATGGCACTACTCAGCATGGGGGCCTCGGATTAACAGCGTTCATATGAAAGTCATTTTATTTCGCTGTTGACCCAACGCAAGGAAACCTATACTGCGAAGCATCAGAACGGGATGGGACTCACATTTGCCTGGTGAGTTGAGTTAGCACCTTATCCCTGACCGTTCCAGCGTCGTTCACCGTCTCCGAATCGACGCTGTTCAAGCGAAAAAATTGGAAAGCCCGACACTCTGTGTCGGGCTTTTACGTATCTTCGCCCAGCACACACCACTGCCCGCCCAGCACCACGCCATACTGGCCATCACGGCAGATCGCCGCCTCCGCCAGCCGGTAGTAGAGCGCCCGGGACAACTTGCCCAGATTGCCGTGCCAAAGTCGCACGTAAGGCACCCCCTGCTGCAACCGCCAGGGGTGCGCTTCCGTCACCGGGCAGCGCACCCCGTGAGGGCCGGTCAGCCACCATTGCCCCTCCGCCTCCTCCAGATCGGTGATCAGAAACGGCGCGTCCTGAACCCGAATGCGCCACTTTTCCACCGGCGTGACCAGATAGTGATGCCCGTCCGGCTCGGCCCGAAGCACCGACGCGAACAGACGCACCAGTTCGGGACGCCGAAACGGCGTGCCCTGACAGTACCAGACACCGTCCTGATCGATTTCAATATCAATGTCGCCGCACAGGGGGGGATCCCACTCATCGAGCCGGGGGTTGTCTCCCACCTGTCGAACCAGCCGCTCAATCACCGTCCACCAACTCCAGCAACACCTGCAGCGGGTGGCGCAGGCGGGTAAGCCCAAACCGCTTTACCTGGCTTCGGCAGGAGTAACCGCTGGAGAGTGGTTCGCCCTCCTCTTTCGCCAGTTCCGGTGCCCAGCTCATGTCGAACAGCTGGCGACTCCGTTCCAGGTTAGCCACCTCGTGGCCGTAAGTGCCGGCCATACCGCAACAGCCCAGGTTGACGGTCTTCAGCCGGGCGCCGAAGTGCGTTAGCACTTGTTGCCACTCGGTTGCGCCACTGGGGCGCACGCTGTTTTCCGTGCAGTGCCCCATCAGTCGGAACTGTCGACCGCTGTCAGCGCGGGGCGTCCATTTGTCCAGGTGACGGGCCAGGAAGGACTGCAACACCTCAACGTCAAAGTCGCCGCGGGCCTCTTTCAGTACCGTGACGTACTCATCGGAATAGGTCAGAACCAGCGCCGGGTCCAGCCCCACCATGGGCACACCGTACTTGGCCAACCGGTTCAGGGCGGTGGCGGTGCGACTGGCGGTGCGATGGAAGCGGTCAAGGAACCCCTTAATGTGCTGCGGCTTACCGTTCGGCAGGTAGGGCACGAGAATGGGCTCGAAGCCCAGTCGGGCCAGCAACTTCAGGCCCGCTTCCACCAGTGCCGCATCGTAGTGGCTGGTGAACGGGTCCTGAACCAGCAGCACCATATGGCGTCGCTCCTCGCTGCTGGCGCGGGCCAGGCGGCGCTCCAGTTCCGGCAGGGTTGCCGGCTGCTGCTGGCCGACCCGTTCGGCCAGGGTCGGCACCGACAGGGCCGGTGGGTCGACGTAACCCACCAGCGTCCTCAACAGCCACTGGCTGGCGCGGTTTTGACTCAGGGCGTTCACCAGTTTCGGGAAACGGGCCTGCAGCGGCAGGCTGTCCTCAAGATTGGCAACAAAGTGGTCTTTCAGGGGACGCAGGTAGCGGCCGTAGTAGTGGTGCAAAAATTCCGCCCGCAGGGTCGGGATGTCCACCTTGACCGGACAGGCCCCGGAGCAGGCTTTGCAAGCCAGGCAACTGAGCATGCCGGCGTGCACCTCGTGGGAAAAGTCGGTTTGCCCGGAAAACTGGTTGCGCAATCGCTGCCACAATGGCGCCTTGCGCGGCGGATACTGCGCAAGGTCGACGCCTTCCCGGGCCAGCAGGCGCAGCCAGGCCCGATACAGCTCGGCGCGCCCTTTGGGGCTTTCAACCCGATCGCCACTCGCTTTGTAGGAGGGGCACATGGGGGAGTCGATCTGGTAGTTAAAACACAGGCCGTTGCCATTGCAGCGGATGGCGCGCTCGTAGGCGTCCCGGCTTTGTGGGCTAATGCGGCGGTTGAACGCGCCACGGGTCGGCGACTCGACCGGATACAGCACGTCCTCGCTGCCCAGCGGCGTGCAGATCTTACCCGGGTTCAGGCGATTGGCGGGGTCGAACCAGCCCTTGATGCGGCGCAGGTCTTCAAACAGTTCACCAAACACCGCCGGTCCATACTCGGAGCGCACACCACGGCCATGCTCTCCCCACATCAGGCCACCGTACTGGCGGGTGAGTTCGGCAACCTTGTCGGACAGCACTTTGAGTTGCCGCTCGTCCGCCGGGTCACAGAGGTCCAGCGCCGGGCGCACGTGCAGCACACCGGCATCCACGTGGCCGAACATGCCGTATTGCAACCCTTCGGCGTCCAGCAAAGCGCGAAACTCGGCGATGAAGTCCGCCAGTTTCTCCGGCGGTACGGCGGTGTCTTCGACAAACGCCAGCGGCTTGCGCGGCCCCTTGGCGTTGGCCAGCAGGCCGACGGCCTTTTTGCGCATGGCGTACACCCGGCCAATGCTGGTGCTGTCCCGGCACACTTTGTAGCCCAGCACCGCCCGGTTTCCGCCCTGGTCCAGCGTCGCCAGCAGCGCCGTCAGCTTGCCCTCGACCTCGTCGCCTTCACCGGCAAATTCCACCATGTTGATGCCGTCAAACCGTTCCGCCTGGTGCGGGTCCTGGGGCTCGACCAGATCGGCAACGGTGTGCCAGATGACGTCTTCCCGGGCCAGGTTCAATACCGTGGCATCGATGGTCTCCACCACCGTGGCCTGCGCCGCCACCAGCTGTGGGGCATGTCGCAGGGCCGAATCGAAGCTGTCGTACTGAATGTTGACCAGCACCCGGGTCTCCGGGAGGGGAGTCAGGTCCAGCGTCGCTTCCACCACAAACGCCAGCGTCCCCTCACTGCCACACAGCAGGCGGGTCAGGTCGAGGATGTCGCGCTCCGGGTCGTACGCGTGCTTAAGGTCGTAACCGGTCAGAAAGCGGTTCAGCTTGGGGAAGCGGGCTTCAATCAACCCCTGCTTCTCCTGGCACAGGGCCACCACGGACTCCGCCAGTTCCCGGGCCCGCCCGGTCAGGCGCTGACGGGCGTCGGCGTCCCAGGGGCCGGTGTTCAGCTCGCTGCCATCATCCAGGATGGCGCGAACGGCCAGCACGTGGTCCGAGGTTTTGCCATACACCAGCGACCCGGCCCCCGAGGCGTCGGTGTTGATCATGCCACCCAGAGTGGCCCGGTTGGAGGTGGAGAGGTCGGGGGAAAAGAACAGGCCGTGGGGGCGCAATTCGTCGTTGAGGGCATCCTTGATCACCCCGCACTCCACGACCGCCTGCCGACGCTCCGCGTCAACGGAACGCACCGCACGCATATGGCGGCTGGTGTCGATGATGATGCCGTGGTTAAGACTCTGCCCGTTGGTGCCGGTGCCGCCGCCCCGGGCGGAAAACGTCAGGGCACGAAATTCGGGATTCTGGGCCAGACGCAGGGCCAGTTGAATGTCACTGGCGTCACGGGGAAACAGCACGCCCTGGGGCAGCATCTGGTAGACGCTGTTGTCGGTGGCCAGGCTGAGCCGGTGGCCATATCGGGTTTCCACTTCACCCTGAAAACCGGCCCCCTTGAGGGCGCCGAGGTAGTCGCGATACTGGGGGTCCAGTACCGCCTGGGGATCCAAAGCCGGGATCATGCACTCTTCCTTGCGCGGTCGCGTTTCGCGTCATTGTGCCCGATGGGGTACACAAAGAAAAAAAAGCCGCTCAGTGAGCGGCTTTTTTGTCGTCAAGGAATTATGACGTTATCGAGTGGCCTTATTTGGCCAGCTTCTTACCCAGGAACAGCCAGGTGTCCACGACGGTGTCGGGGTTGAGGGACACGGAGTCGATGCCCTCTTCCGCCAGCCACTGGGCGAAGTCTTCGTGGTCGGACGGGCCCTGACCACAGATGCCCACGTATTTGCCGCGCGCTTTACAGGCCTTGATGGCCATGGACAGCAGGGCTTTCACCGCCGCGTCACGCTCGTCAAACAGGTGGCTGATGATGCCGGAGTCACGGTCCAGACCCAGAGTCAGCTGA
>CAZWED010000012.1:0-20987 GCA_964632645.1 uncultured Ferrimonas sp.
TTACTACGCCATCCAGGCCCGTAACCTGATGGGCGACCGCACCATCCTGCCGGGCCCCACCGGTGAGCTGAACGAGCTGCTGGTTCAGGGCCGTGGCCCCTACCTCTGCATCAGCCCCTGGAACTTCCCGCTGGCGATCTTCCTCGGCCAGGTGGTGGCGGCATTGGTGACCGGCAACACCGTCATCGCCATTCCGGCTTAACAAACCAACCTGGTGGCCTACCGCGCCACCCAGCTGGCACACGAAGCCGGCATTCCGGTTGACGTACTGCAACTGGTGCCCGGCAAGGGCCGCGAGATCGGCGGACTGCTGACCGCGGATGAGCGCATCGTGGGCGTCTGCTTTACCGGCTCCACCGAGACCGCCAAGGTGATCAACCGCTCTCTGGCAGCCCGCGACGGCGCCATCGCCAAGCTGGTGGCGGAAACCGGTGGTCAGAACGCCATGGTGGTGGACTCCACCTCCCTGCCGGAGCAGGTGGTCACCGACGTGGTGCACTCCTCCTTCCAGAGTGCCGGCCAGCGCTGTTCCGCCCTGCGGGTGCTGTACGTTCAGGAAGACGTGGCGGAGCGGGTCATCGAACTGCTCAAAGGCGCCATGGCAGAGCTGCACGTTGGCAACCCGGCCCACGTCAAAACCGACGTGGGCCCGGTGATCGACCAGACCGCCCAGCAAAACCTGCTGGCCCACATCGATCGCATCAGTAAAGAGGGCCGCCTGATCGCCCAGGCCGAGCTGTCTGATGAGTGCGAGCACGGCCACTACGTGCGCCCGACGGCGGTTGAGATCAACCACATCGGACAGCTGGAGAAGGAACACTTCGGGCCAATCCTGCACGTGATCCGCTACAAGGCGTCCGAGCTGGATCGGGTGATCAACGAGATCAACAGCACCGGCTTTGGCCTGACCCTGGGCGTACACAGCCGCAACGAAAGCCAGGCTCTGGCCATCGCTCACAAAGTGAATGCGGGCAACGCCTACATCAACCGCAACCAGATCGGCGCAGTGGTGGGTGTGCAGCCGTTTGGCGGCAATGGCCTGTCCGGCACCGGCCCGAAAGCCGGTGGTCCGCACTACCTGCACAGCTTCGTGACCGAAAAGACCATCAGCAACAACATCACTGCCATCGGCGGTAACGCCACCCTGCTCTCTCTGGGTGACAGCTGATCGCCCCACTCAGGGGATCAGAAAAGGGGCGCATAAGCGCCCCTTTTTTGTGCCTCAAGACCGGTCAGGCCGATGCTTGCCACCGGTCCAGCCGCCCTGGGCCAACACCGCTTCGCCCATCGCCCTGGCTGGCTCCTCTATCTCTGTCGCCATGGAGTCGTTCCAGCGGTTGAGGAAACCGTACAGGGCGATCGCCCCAAGGATCTCGACGATCTGCACCTCATTCCAGTGGGCCCGCATTCGCGCCATCAAGGCCTCGTCCACCCCATTGGGCACCGCCCCCGCCGCCAGGGCAAAATCCAGCGCCACCCGCTCCGCCTCGCTGTAGAGCGGGCTGGTCTGGTACGCCCACAGGTCCAGCACCTTGTCGTGGGGCACATCGTGCAGCTCCGCGGCGATCAACGAGTGGGCCTCGCAATACTGGCACCCCGCCGCCCGGCTGCAAAAGTGCGCCAGCAACCGCTTAAAGCCCGGGTCGACGGTGCCATTGGGGTCCATCACCGCGCGGGTCAGCGCGCCAAATCCGTGCACCATCGCGGGCACACGCTGCATGGTCAGCAGGCTGTTGGGCACAAAGCCAAGGATCCGCTCAAACAGGGCAAAATCCTCGGCCAGTTCAGGGGTGGTCTCTGCAGGGAGGGGGGAAAGTAACGGCATGGGGATCTCCTTATCCGGGTCGATCCCCAAGCTAGCAGGCTGGGTCAGATTGGCAAGTTCAGGGCCGTTCCATCAGGGCGCGGTTCTGCTCAATGGTCAGCATCACCACTTCGGAGCCGCTGATGCGATCATTCAGGGCGGCGCGCTCGTCGTCCCAGAGCAGACTCAGCATCGCCAGTCCGCCAAAAGAGACCGCCACCCGCAGCCAGGCCTGGCGGGCATCCAGCTCACGGCCATCGGTACGCTGCACCCGCAAGCGCCAGGCACGCATCCCCAACGTCTGGCCCTTTCGCTGCCAGCTCCAGACAAACAGGTACGCCACCGCCAGCAGTTTGCCCACTTCGTTGAGGGTCAGCCACACCGGGCTGGATTGCAGCACATCCACCGTGTGGGTCATGCCACCCTTATCAACAAGCCCAATGGCCACCAGCGCCGTAAACAGGGCAAACAGCACGGCGCCCGCCAGCATGTAGACCGCCAGCGCCACCATAAAATCGTAAACCCAGGCCGCCAGTCGGCGCCCCAAAGACGCCCGTGGGGCGTTGGCAAGGGATGACATCTTCGCTCCTTGTATCGTCACTGCCAGCAGTGTACCAGAGGCCCGGGCCGACCGGTGCGCAGAAAATGCCCGAACGGCGGAATTGGGCTTGCCGTGCAACCACTTCGGTATATAATGCCCACTCCTAAGCCGGGATGGCGGAATTGGTAGACGCAGCGGATTCAAAATCCGCCGGTGGCGACACCTTGGGGGTTCAAGTCCCCCTCCCGGTACCAGATACAGAAAATGGCCCTGACACACGTCAGGGCCTTTTTTGTTTGCCGCCTCAAACCCGCAGTCCCGGAGACGCCAGCCCCCACCGCCCGTTACGGAAATGTAAGCAAAATCAGGCCGGTTATGATGTAGGACAAAACCTGACCACCCTGTCGAAGATACGATGGCATCGAGAGGCCGCCCGCTTGTTGGGGGCGGAGCACAAACCAAAGGACGGTGGCTCATGAAAAACCTCACCCTGATGATGGCATTGACCGGCTTGCTCGTTGGCTGTGCCAGTCCGGTTTATCTGGTCGACAACAACGGGCCGCTGGCGTCGGTCACCTACGTCCGGACCGAAGTTAACCACTACATATCTGAACAGACCGGCGAAGTCGTGCCGAGCGATCAGGTGGCCACCTTCTCCGGAAGGATGATCACCACGGAGCATCGGAAAACCTACCCGACAACCCTCTACCTGTATGACACCGTGGATTGCTCCGACAGCCCGACGGTGATGGGCAGCATCGACTACGACGACCCGAACGCGCGAAGAGTGACGTTACAGGTGGCCGCCGGGGTTCCGCTGGTCAACAGCTACCGCACCCAGTTCAAGACCTGCGAACGAGACTGCTACAAGCGTTTCTATGTGTCATCGATGTTTGTGCCGCAGGCCAACGCCCGCTATGAAGTCGTGGTGGAGCCCATAGATGGTGTCACGGTGTATCAGTGGGTGGGCGATGAGAAACAGCCCGTTGCAGTGGAAACCAACCTGCCCAAAGCCTGCCAGTATTAGACCCAGGCCCGATTCAGAGTGGTATCAATGCCCCGGCCCTGGCGCCCGTCAGGGCCTTTTTCTGGCGCCTGCGCCCGGGTCGTTCCAAACGTGAAATCTGGACGTTATTCCCGCCCCATCCCCCCGCTGTCGCACCATTTTTTGCGCTCCTAAGCAAACCTTAAGGTTCACCTCATAACGTTACCTCAGGTCGTTTTATTCACCGGAGGTAGACCATGCCAACCAAGCCGCAACCACCCGCGCCGGTGACGTTAAAGGCGTTCCCGCCCGACCACCCGCAGCGTGCCGAGATGGAACACCATATCCGGCACGGTTTCAGCAGCGCGTTTGACGCCCGGGTCGAAGCCTTTATGCCGACGCTGCTGGCCCTGGTGGACGCTCAGGGCATGGCCCTCGCGGTGTGCGGCATCCGCTCCGCGGGTCTCGAAACCCTCTATCTGGAGCACTACCTCGCGCGCCCCGTGGAGCAGATGTTGTCAGAGGTGCAGGGGCGCCCCATCGACCGGGCCCGGATGGTGGAGATCGGTCAGCTGGCGGCCCTTCGTCATGGCCACGCCCGCATGCTGTTTCACCATCTGATCCACTATCTGGTGGCCGAGGGCTTTGACTGGTGCGTCTTTACCGCAACCGGTCCCCTGGCCGCCATGCTCAAGCACCAGGGGTTTCAGGCGCAGGTGTTCTGCCCGGCACGGGCCGACTGCATTGAAGACGCCCAGCGCCTGTGGGGCCGCTACTACGAGCACGCCCCCCGGGTATGCTGCGGTGATCTTCGCGCTGCCCAAGCCCTCATCAGTGACGGCGCCAAAGCACTGCGGAGGCAGGGATGAGCCAGGTATTGTCGGCGTTGCAGCGCCATGCCACGCACCACCCTGATAAACCCGCCATCCGGGCTTTTCGGGACGGCGCGCTGATCCAGGTGGGTTATGGCCAACTCTGGCACGAGGTGGAACAGGCCGCCGGGCAGTTGAAACACTTGGGTGCCAACCGGATCGCCCTCAGGGCAGAGAACGGACTGGCGTGGGCCATCGCCGATCTGGCGGCCACCCGGGCCGGCGTGGTGCTGGTGCCCGTTCCCCTGTTTTTCACCCAATCGCAGTGTGACCACCTGCTGGAGAGCGCCGGCATCCAGTGGCTCTGGGGAGCATGGCCGGCCTCACAGGCGACAAGCCAGACCGTGGCCGGGCTTACCCTGACACCACGTGAGGCGGGCCCGCTTCCTGCCCTTCATGCCGATACCGTGAGGATCACTTTCACGTCCGGTTCTACCGGCCGCCCCAAGGGCGTCTGCCTGTCTCACCAACAGCTGGATCGGGTCTCACAGAGCCTGGCTGCGATGTTGCAGGCGGCGTCGCTGCCGCTAAGGCATCACCTCGCCCTGTTGCCGCTCTCAACGCTGCTGGAAAATCTGTCCGGCCTCTATGTGCCGATCCTGCTGGGCCTCTGCACCACGCTGGTAGCGGGTGAGCAGGTGGGCCTGATCGGGGCAAGTCAGCTGGAAGGGGCGACCCTGGCGCGTGCCCTCCTTCAGTTTCAACCCAACAGTCTGGTCGTAACGCCGGCACTGCTGGAAGCCCTGATGCAACTGACCGACGCCCATCCGGCCATTGCCGAGTCTCTGCATTACGTGGCCGTTGGCGGCGCCCGGGTGCCCTCCCGACTGATGGCGGAGGCCCGCCAGCGGGGCCTGCCAATCTACCAGGGCTACGGGCTGTCCGAATGCGCCTCCGTGGTGGCCGTTCAGCGACCCGGCAGCCGTGATCCCGACGGTTGCGGCGCCCCGTTGCCCCACTGCCAGGTAACACTGGCGGACGATGGCGAAATCCTGGTGAGCGGCAACGCCATGCTGGGGTACCTGGGAGAGGCGCCTCAGGTCGGGCCGGTCCACACCGGCGACCTGGGCACACTCAGCGCATCGGGGACGCTCGCCATTGTCGGGCGCAAAAAGAACCTGCTGATCACCCGCTTTGGACGCAACGTGTCGCCGGAATGGCTGGAGGCCGAGGCGCTGGCCATCGCGCCCATCCGCTCCCTGATCGTGCTGTCGGACCCATCGGACCAACTGGTCGGGCTGCTGCACGGCACCCAGGCCTCCGATGCGGCGATCCGCGAGGCTCTGGCGCACCTGAATGCCCAGCTGCCGGACTACGCCAGACTGCACCGTTGCGTGGTCAGCCCGGCCCCGCTGTACCGCGATACCACACTGTTCACCGATAACGGGCGGCCCCGCCGGGCCGCCCTGACCCAACACTTTGCGCCAGAGCTCAGCGAGCTGGCGTCGCGATCTCATCCGGATCCCATCGACATTTTGCGCCGGCCTCAATCAGACGGTGCCACCCCAAGGAGAGCCTCTATGGACCATACCGAACGCTTCTTTGCCCAGTTGCAGGCACGCACCACCGCGGACCGGGCCGGCATGTTGCAGGCGCCGATCTTCCGCCACTGTGCCGAAGGCACCCTGTCTCCGGACGCCTACACCGCCTTTCTGGTTCAGGCGTACCACCACGTGAAACACACGGTGCCGTTGCTGATGGCGTGCGGCGGCCGGCTGGGCGAGAAGTACGAGTGGATGCGGGCGGCGCTGGCAGAGTACATCGAGGAGGAGCAGGGGCACCATGAGTGGATCCTCAACGACCTGACCGCCTGCGGCGTTGACCCCACCCCGGTCCGGGAGAACCGCGACTATGGCCGGGTCAGCGCCGAGATTGAGCTGATGGTCGCCTACCTGTACCACCAGATCGACCGGGGCAATCCCATGGCCCTGTTTGGCATGGTCTGGGTGCTGGAAGGCACCAGCGTTTCCGTGGGAGGAACGGTCGCTTCTCAGATCCAGCAGAGCCTGGGCCTGCCGGACCGGGCGATGACCTACCTGCGCTCCCACAGTGAGCTGGACCAGGACCACATCAAGCTGTTCGCCAGCCTGATGGACCAGGTCACCGACCCGGCCGATCAGCAGGCGGTGGTGGAGGGGGCGCAGATGGTGTTCCGCCTGTATGGCGGCATGCTGCACAACCTCGGCAACGAGCGCAGCCACCAGGCGGCGTAAGCGGGGAGAGGCCTATGAACATTGACGGCAAACGCGTGCTCCTGACCGGCGCCTCCGGAGGAATTGGCCAGGCGCTGGCCCACCAGCTGGCAACGGCCGGCGCGCACCTGACTCTGGTCGGACGGCAGGCGGACGCCCTGCAGACGCTGAGACAACAGCTGCCCGACCCACAGCATCATCAGGTGCTGCCGCTGGATCTGGCCACCCGGGAGGGCCGGGCCACCCTGGCCGGTCATGCCCGACAGCAGGCCGCCCGGCAACAGGGCTTTGATGTGCTGATCAACAACGCCGGTGGCAACCGTTTCGCCCTGCTGCAGGACCGTAGCGCGGCCGAGCTGGAGGCGGAGCTGGCCCTCAATTTGACGGTGCCGATGCTGCTCTGTCAGGACGCCCTGCACTGGCTCAATCGCCCGGGCATCATTCTCAATGTCGGCTCCACGTTTGGCGGCATCGGCTACCCGGGCTACAGCATCTACAGCGCAGCCAAGGCCGGCTTATACCGCTTCAGCGAGGCGCTGGCGAGAGAGTTGGACGGCGACGGCATCCGGGTGCTCCACCTGGCTCCCCGCGCCACCGACACCGCGCTCAATGACGGCCGGGTTAAGGCGATGAACCGCGCGTTGGGCAACCGGATGGACTCCCCGGACACCGTGGCCCGGGCGCTGGTACGCTGCCTGACCCGGGAGCAATCCAGCCGCTGGCTGGGCTGGCCGGAAAACTGGTTTGTCCGCATCAACAACCTGCTGCCGGATCTGGTCTCCTCCTCCATCCGCAAGCAGCACGCCACCATCCTTCGCTTTGCACAAAGCAAATCCCACCAATGAGGTTGCCATGAAGCTGACACAACACCTGTTATTTACGGCGGCATTGCTGGCCGTCGCCCCTGCCGCCTTGTCCGAAACCGGTTCACAGCCCCTGCATGGCATCCAGACCGAGTGGGCCAAGTGCCAGTACGACGTGTTCAACGAGGACAACAAAATCCGCTGCCTGGAATCCCTGATCAACACCAACCGCGAGGCCCTCAGTGCTGACCCGCAAAGCGCCGAGCTGACCATCTGGCTGGCCATCAACCTCAGCACACTGGCGGGGGTTGAGGGTGGCTTCGGCGCACTGAAGCGGGTCAAGGAGGCGAAATCCCTGCTGGAACGCGCCATCGACATCGATCCAGAGAGTCTGGACGGTTCCGCTTACACCAGCCTGGGATCGCTGTATTATCAGGTACCGGGATGGCCATTGGGCTTCGGCGATGACGACAAGGCCGAAAGCCTGCTGAAGCGGGCACTGTCGATCAATCCCGATGGCATCGACCCCAACTATTTCTACGGGGATTTCCTGGCAGAAAATGGCCGCAAACAGGAAGCCCTGGTATATCTGGAGCGGGCCAAGAACGCACCGCCGCGAACCGAACGCCCCCTTGCCGATGCCGGGCGTCAGCAGGAGATTGCCAGCCGGATCGCGTCGTTGCAGTAACCCTGAAGAGGCAGTGGATGCGCATATTGTTGGTCGAGGATGATCAGATGCTGGGCGACGCCATGTGCGTCGCCCTTCAGCGAGCCGGTTACACCGTGGACTGGCTCAGGCAGGGCGGGTCGGTGGTCACCACCCTGCAGTCCGAAGAGTTTTTGGCGGTGATCCTGGATCTCGGCCTGCCGGACATGGACGGCCTGTCGGTGCTGCGTCAGGTGCGGGCCCGCAATATGCCCCATCCGGTGTTGATCCTGACCGCGCGCGATGGCGTGGAGGATCGGGTGCGCGGTCTGGACATCGGCGCCGACGACTACATGAACAAGCCATTTGCCCTGGATGAGCTGCTGGCCCGCCTCAGAGCGTTGCTGCGCCGAAGCGGCGGCCGCACCGAGAACCGCATCCAGATTGGCCCGGTGCTGCTGCTGATCGACTCCGGCGAAGTTTACCTTGATGGCCAGCCGGTCCCCCTTACCCGCAACGAGTTCAAGCTGCTTTCCGTGCTGGCCCTGCGGGGTGGCCGGGTCATGAGCAAGGACGCCCTGCTGCAGTCCCTGCACGGCTGGACCGAGAGCGCCACCGACAACGCCATCGAAGTGCACATCCATAACCTGAGAAAAAAGCTGGGCAGCCAGCTGATCAAAACCGTCAGGGGGCTGGGCTATGCCATCGGTGAATAACCCCACCCGCCCCTTCTCCATCCGGCGCCGCCTGCTGTGGCAAACCGCGCTGATCGGCTCGGCGATGATCCTGATTGTGGGGGTACTGGTTTACCAGGAAGCGCGCCACGAGATCGATGAAGTGTACGACGCCCGCCTGGGCCAGGAGGCCAAAACCCTGGCCCTGGGGATCCGCCCTTTGCTCGCCCTGCCGCCGCTGCAGCGGGACACCCTGTTTGAGCATTGGTACCGGCAGATCCTCAGCGTGGCGGGCGACAGCCAGGACACCGGTACCGACTTCGGCCACCCCTACGAACAGAACATGCTGTTTCAGGTGTTGCGGGGGCAGGACCAGGTTTTGCTGAACTCACCCTCGGTCTCGTCGGTGGCGGTGCTGGACAGCGACGCCCCGGGGTTTCATCACTTTGTCTGGCAGGGAGAGCCGTGGCGCGGATTCCAGCTCTTACTGCCGGAAGCGGACGGTTCAGAGCGCGGGGCGCGCCTGTTGATCGCCGAGAAGCAGGCCATACGGACGGAGCTGATCAACGAGATCGCCCTCTCCACGGTACTGCCACTGGGCGCCTTGATCCCCCTGATCGTCCTGATGCTGGCCGGGCTCATTAGCCTCGGATTTCGTCCGCTCAAAGCGCTGGGGCAAGCCGTTGCGTTGCGCAGTCCGGCCAACCTCGACGCCATTGAGGTCAACCCGCCCACCCAGGAGCTGGCGCCCCTGGTGAACCAACTGAACGCCTTACTTCATCACCTTCAGCAAGCCTGGGCCCGGGAGCGGCGGTTGATACAGACCGTCGCCCATGAACTCAAAACCCCCCTGGCGGTGTTGCGGCTGGACGCCGAGAACGCCCTGAGGGCGGGAAATCGCCGGGAACTGGAAGCCGATCTGAACCGGATGCTGAACGGCATTGCCCGCACCGACCGGCTGATCCAGCAGCTGTTGCTGCTCTCCAAAGTGGAGGGCGAACAGGCGCTGCGGTTTCGCCCCGGCGATCTGGCACAAAGCGTCCGCCAGCGGATCCGGGATCTGACCCCCATCAGCGAACAGAAGGCCCAGCAGTTGACCTACGACGGGCCGGCGCACGCGCCGATGACCGGCAACTGGCCCTTGCTGGACAGTCTGATCGCCAATCTGCTGGATAACGCCATGCGCTACGGCCCTGCCGGCGCCCCGATTCGGATCAGGATCGCCGGGGGCGCACCGGAGCAGGACGCCTATCGGCTCAGCGTTGAGGACCAAGGCCCCGCCATTGCGGAAGGGGTCCGCCAGCGGGTGTTCGAGCCGTTTTTCCGGGGGGATACCGGTGCCGGTGACGGCGCGGGGCTGGGGCTGGCGATCGTCAACGACATCGTTCGCCTGCACGGAGGGTCGGTGTCGCTGAGGCCCGCATCCGGCCCCACCGGCAACGCCTTTGAGATCACCCTGCCCCGCCACGGCTGAGGCGCCGCCCGGGTCAGTCGTCGCTTTTCAGCGAAATAAACCGCTCCAGCCCGGGCCAGTCGACGACCTCGATGGCCTGGCCGCGCCGCTCCACCAGCCCCTGTTCAATCAGCGAACTTACCGCCCGGCGGTACACCCGGCTGGAGGTGCCAAACCGCTCCGCTTCCTGCTCTATCCGGTTAAAGGCTTCCAGGTTCATCTTGCTCTGTTGCCGCTGCCAGAGATCGAAGGCGATGTTGTAGGCGATGGGGTGCAGCAGCCGGTGGGTGGAGATGGCCAGGGACTCCTGGTAATCGAACGCCAGCGCCGAGGTGAAAAACAGGGAGAGGAGCGGATTTTCCGTGATCTGCTGTTGCAGGCGGCGGGCACACAGCACGTCGGCACTGAGCGCTTCCATCGCCATCACATTCCACTGGCATGGCTCACTGGTGAAGAACTCCATCTCACCGAAGATGTGATGGTCACACTGCACTTCGCCCAACTGGAAACGGCGGCCATTGATGGCGGTGATGTGGAGGGCGATCTTGCCGCGGGGCACCAGGTAAAGACGGTCAACCGGCTGGCCCTGTTCCAGCAGCAGTTCCCCACTGTGGAACGACGCGTCACCGATGCGGCACGCCGACAGGGCGTCGGCAAACGCGTCGAAGTGCTGTTCCAGCAGGGGCGCAAAACGTGTGGAGGCGTAGGGGCGCAGTCGCATGGTGTCCTGGGTCCGGTCAAACTCCGCGCAAAATACGCATTTTTGCCCGGAAAAAAAACCGCCCAGACAACAAAACCCGCCGTAACCTTGCGGTTGCGGCGGGTTTTTTCCCGGTTCGTGACGCTCAGCGACTCAGGGCATACAAGGCGGCGTTGATCGCCCGGATTTCGCCCTCGGCCATCGCCTTGTCCGCGTTGACGTACTCCGTCACGCCCGCTTTGACGTCCTGCTGGTAGCGCACCACGTTGGTCAGAACCGCGGCCACCTTCACCTTGCGCAGGCGCCCGAGGGTCATCAGTGCGGCGGTTTCCATGTCGGCCCCCAACACCCCTTTACCGTGCCAGTGAGCGCACAGCGCCGCTTCCTGATCGGTATAAAAGCTGTCATGGGAGCGCACGATGCCACAGTGGTGCACCACGCCATGGGCGTTGCAGTGGGCGATCAGACGCTGGGTCAGGCCCAGATCGGCCACCGCAGGGTAGGCGGCGTCGACATAGGCTTTGGAGCCCCCGTCATCCCGCACCGCCGCCTCGGCGATGATCAGATCGCCCAGGGCGATCTCCGGTTGCAGGGCACCGGCGGAGCCGACCCGCACCATGTGGGTCACGCCACACTGGCGCAACTCCTCCAGCGCGATGATGGCCGAGGGGGCGCCGATGCCGGTGCTGCACACGGCGATCTCAACCCCTTCATAGCGCCCTTTCATCACCCGGTACTCGCGGTTGTCCGCCAGCAGGACGGCGTCACTCAGGTGGGCGGCAATGCGGTTAACCCGGTTGGGCTCGCCACAGACGATCACCCGTTCACAAAGCGCGCCCGGCGCCACCTGGATGTGCGGCTGCTTCTCGCTCATCGATGTCGGCTCAGACAAACAGGCCGACGATGGCGGCGTTCATCAGGTTGGCCAGGGTCGCGGCCAGCAGCACTTTCATGCCCAGTTGGGCGATGACGCCGGAACGCTCGGGGATCATTTTGCTCAACGCACCCACCACCATGGCCACGGAGCCGATGTTGGCGAAGCCGCACAGGGCGATGGTCATGATCGCTTCGGAGCGGGCACTCAGCTCCACCTGTCCCATGCTGGCGAAGGCGACAAACTCGTTCATGGCGATCTTCTGCCCCAGGAAGGAGCCCGCCATCATCGCTTCGTCGGCGGAGACACCAATCAGCCAGGCCACCGGGTAGAACAGGGTGCCCAGGATGACGTCCACGGTCAGGCCCTGGTAACCGAACAGCTCACCAATGGCGCCCAGTCCGCCATTCAGCATCGCCATCAGGCCAATACAGGCGATGATCACCGCACCCACGATGGCGGCGATGCCCATGCCCATGATGGCGCCCTTGGAGATGGCGTCGATAAAGCTGGTGGGGCGTTCGTCGTCCGGCAGCTCCGGCACCTCATCCACGGTGGCTTCGGTTTCCGGCAGGATCAGCTTGGCAAACATCAGGCCGGCCGGGGCCGACATAAAACAGGCCATGATCAGGTAGTTCAGGTCCACCCCCATGCCCGCCAGTCCGGCCAGAATGGAGCCGGCGATGGAGGAGACGCCCCCCACCATCACAGCGAAGATCTGGGAGCGGGTCAGCACCGGGTGGTATGGCTTCACCAGCAGCGGGGCTTCGGTCTGGCCCAATACGATGTTGCCGGCGGAGTTCATCGACTCCGCCCGGGAGGTGCCCAGCACTTTCTGCAGGCCACCGCCGATGATGCGAACGAACCACTGCATGATGCCGAGGTAGTACAGCAGCGATGTCAGGGCGGCGGTAAAGATGATCTGCGGCAGCACCTGCAGCGCCCAGATAAAGCCAATGCCCTCAACGCTGAAGTTGACCAGGCTGCCGAAGGCAAACTGGATCCCCTCCGCCCCGTAACTGAACACCTTGCCGACCCCCTGGGACACCGCCAGCAGCATCTCGGCGCCGGTCTCGGTGGCCAGTACAAAGCCCGCAATGGTCAGGATGATGGCAAACGCCCCGACAACGGCGCGCCAGCTGATCGCTTTCTTGTTTTCGGAGCAGAGGTAACCCACTGCCAGCAGGGCAATGACGCCCAACAGAGATTGAAACATGGAGGAGATTCCTGAGGGATTAACAGTTCAGCGCGGCGACCTTCGCCATCACGGTTTGGGCATGCTCACCGGCCAGGGCCAGGCAGGCGGACTTGTCGCCACCTTCGTTGGGATCCGCGTTCATCTCGAAGCTGATAACGGTATCCACGATCCGCATCTCTGCGGCACGAAACGCGTGTTCGAAGGCCCATTGGTAGGCCTCAAACGGCATCAGGTTGAAGCCGTCCGTCGCATAGGACGCCGCCTTGGCACCGGCGGTGATGGAGAACAGCAGCGGTTTGCCCTTCAGCTTGCTGCCGTCGGGACCAAAGGCAAACCCGTAGGTAAACACGTCGTCGATCCACTGCTTCAACACGGCGGGGAACGTGCTCCAGTACAACGGAAACTGGACGATCACCAAGTCGGCGTCGAGCAGCGCCGCCTGTTCATCGGCCACCACCAGCTGCCGTCCACCAAGGTGGTGGATCCGCCAGGAGGTGTTCGCTTCAAACTGAGAGAGGATCGCCGCGTTGGCGGTGGAAAGGGTCAGGTCGGGGTGCCCGTCGATCAGCAGTACTTTCACTGGTGCAAAACCTTAACGTTACGGCCATAGAGTACAGGGGCGCGCAGTCTATCCCTGCGAGTTCGTTTCGCTAAGGACAAAAGTCCCCTGACGTTCAAATCTCGCCAACCGCGATCACATTCCGTCATCGTCGTGCCCCTCCCCACGGCCCATGACGCAAAGTGACAGCGGGAGAAAACCCTTTCTTTCCCAACAGCCCGACACCGGGGATGGGGGCCGTTTTGGACCCGGCGCCAATTTATGCGCCCCGGCCCCTTTTACCGGTTTTTCTGCGCTCACCGGCAAAAAAGCACAATAAATCAACAATTCCGGGAACCTTATCCGCACCCCACAGTTTGGAACGCGTTCCGTCCCTAACCTTGCTCTGGCTAACCGACTTACGAGGTAGACACCATGAGTGAGCACACCATTAACAACACCCGCCGCAAGCTGCTGCAGGGCATCGGCGCCACCGGCCTGGCCGCCGTGGCCGCCCCCGGCCTGGCCAGCACCGGCCAGAGCGTCCAGTGGGACGACACCTACGACTTTGTGATCATCGGCTCCGGCTTTGCCGCCCTGGCGGCCGCCATTGAAGCCAAGCGCCAGGGCATCCAGTCCGTCGCCCTGTTCGAACAGATGCCCACCTTTGGTGGCAACTCCTCCATCAACGGCGGCCTGTTCGCCGTGCCCGGCTCGCCGATGCAGAAGAAAGAGGGGGTCAAAGATTCCGTCGAGCAGATGGTGAGCGACCAGCTCAAAGCCGGTCGTGGCATCGCCGACGAAGCCTTGCTGCGCCACGTCGCCGAACACGCCAATGAAGCGCTGCAGATGACCCTGGATGCGGGGGCGGAATACCTGCCCTACCTGCAACAGCTGGGGGGACACAGCGCCCCGCGCACCTACCAGACCACCGTAGCCTGCGGCGCGGGCATCACCCAGCCGCTCTATAAGCTGGCGGTCAAACTGGGCGTGGAGATGCACAACCGCTGCCGCATGAGCGGCTTTATCCGCAACCAGGCGGGCGACGTTGAGGGGGTCACCATCGAGACCCGCTACTACGCCGACCGTAAGGTGTCCGAAGGGGAAACCCGCCAGATCCGGGCCCGCAAAGCGGTGCTGGTGGCCACCGGCGGTTTCTCCCAGAACGTGGCCCTGCGCATGGCCCAGGACCCGACCCTGACCGCCGATGTCGGCTGCACCAACATCAAGGGCGCCACCGGAGAAGCGATGCTGGAGATGTTCCGCATCGGCGCTGTACCGGTTCACCTCGCCCACATCCAGTCCGGTCCCTGGGCCTCACCGGATGAAGGGGGCTTCGGCTACGTCTCCAACTACTCCATCTTCAACTTCCCGCACTCCATCGCCATCAACCGGATGACCGGCCAGCGTTTCATGAACGAGATCGCCGACCGCAAAACCCGGGCGGACGCCGAACTGGCCAACCGCGACGCCGACGGCAACCCGGTGCCGCCGCTGATGATCACCCACTATCACGACGCCAATAAGCACCCCAACTGCCAGAAAGTGCTGAAGTACGGCGTGGGTTGGAAGTTCGACACGCTGGAAGCGCTGGCCAGCCACTTCGAGGTGCCGCTGAAACCGCTGAAAGCGCAGATAGATGAGTACAACCGCTACGTCGACAGTGGCGTCGATGAGCAGTTTGGCAAGCCGATGGGCGAAGCCAAGGGCAAGCACATCAAGGCCCCGTTTATGGTGGTACGCCTGTGGCCCAAGGTGCACTACTGCCAGGGCGGCGTGAAGGTCAACCAACTGGCCCAGGTGGAAGACTCCCTGACCGGCAAGCCGATCAAGGGCCTGCTGGCGGCCGGGGAGGTCGCCGGTGGTATTCACGGTGTCAGCCGGTTGGGCAGTTGCTCCATTCCGGAGTGCATGGTGATGGGTATGACTGCGGCCCGTACCGCAGCCGCAGGCAAAGCGTAAAGGGGAACCAACCATGAAACGCACGATGACACTGATGCTTTCCACTCTGCTGCTGGGCACCGTTACCCTGTCCGCCCAGGCCGTTGAGATCCGCGACTGGCATAAAGAAGCCGGACTGGATTGCAAAACCTGCCACCAGGGCGCGCCCAAGGGCTATCCCGCCGACGACGCCTGCCTGACCTGTCACGACATCGATGACCTGGCCGCGCAGACCGCCCGTCCGGAGGAGGACAAATGGCAGAACCCGCACAACAACCTGCACTACGGTAAGGACATCCCCTGCGTGGAGTGTCACTCCGAGCACGGCAGCAAGCCGCCGATGTGCGACCAGTGCCATACCTTCAAGTACCCGGCACACAAGCAATAACGCGTAACCCCGGTGGTGTCCCGTGCGGGACACCACCCCACCACGTTGCGCAGGCCGGGGAACGGACGGCGCTCCTCTCTCCCGTTCCGGACGTTCCGCCCTGCGCCTGCCCCCCGTTTTGCAGTACGGACGATTGCGATGAACAAACCCCTTTTGCTGGCTGCCTTGCTGTGCAGTCCCGGTGCCCTGTCTGCACCGCTGCCCGATTTTCTCGACCGCGACGAGATAGAAAACGCCACCTTCACCTGCCTGGAAGCGCCAGTGCACTATGCCCCCGAGGCGCAGCGCTACGTCGACCAGCTGTGGCAGGAAACCCTCACCTATCTGGAAGGCTACGCCGTCGCCCTCAGCACCAGTGACGGACAGTGCCGGCACTCCGACCGCGCCATGGTGGAGACCAACACCCACGACCTGCGCGGGCCGCAATACCAATGCATCCTGGATCAGCGCGACATGCAGCTGATGGTCAAGCACCTCTATGCGGTGATCCACAATCCGGACAAGGCCAAAGCCTGCTTCGGCGCCCGGGAGGATGTGGATTGGATCTACAGCCCCGGCGGCGAACTGGAAGCCGCCTCCCCGGTGGCACAGTGGCTCAACCGCACCACCTTTGACACCTTCTTCCGGGAGAAAGTCAGCGACCCGGAGGTGCGGGCCTACGGTCTTGAGTACGCCAGGCATTTTGCCAGCATGGTTACCGGCGATGACCTGGTGATGCCCAAAGCCTTCCCCTTCGACGTCAGCGCCAACGCCCTGCCCAACCTGTGGGCATCGGTGGGTTGGTTCCCCATGTACGCGGAAGAGAGTGAGCGCAATCAGCGCAACTTCGCCAAAACCCGGGGCAACTACGCCTACGCCGAAGTGCTGGGTCATTGGGGGTTGTTGCGCATCGACGCCATCAATGGCGAAAAGGTGGGCGCAGAGGTCGGCATGGTGGCGCAGCGCATCGACTCCTTCTACCCCTACCACAACCACGCCATCTCGGAGATCTACTACACCATCCGTGAACCGGCCTGCGCGGACGAGTTCCAGAACTTTGCCATCCGAGACAACAGCCCGCTGGTCAAGACCGTCAGCGAGACCGACCGGATCCGCGAAGTGGAGTTTGACGCCGGCATGGACAACGAAGCGCTGTTCTGGACCGCCACCTCCCCCCACAAGGATGACCTGGCGTATTTCCACCAGAACACCATCCACGCCTTCAACTACAACGGTGCCGACTGCCATGCCCACCCGGAGCAGAAAGCGATTGTGACGGTATGGGCCCGCTCCAACGCGCACGACCGGCGCAACGACTACGGCACCACCCGGCTGTGCGAGTCCGCAGACCACCCCGACACACCGGCCGTACGGGGCGCGCCGATTCGGTGCGACCTCACCAAAGTGAAATACTGAGAGACAGGAAAACGGCGCCAGAGGGCGCCGTTTTTATTTTCCAACAATCGCCTGCCGATGGGTTCTCAGCAGCTCAATCAGCTGATGAACAGCAGGTGTGGGGGTGGTGCGGCCCAGGTACACCGCTTCATTGAAGGTGGGCAGGCGAGGCAGCCCGTTTGCTTCCGGCTCCAGCACCTGCATGGTGTCCCGAATGCGGAAATCGGCGATAGGAGCGATGGCCAGGTCGTTCTCCACCGCCAGGCAGATCGCTTCCGGCGAGGGGGTCGACAGCACCGCCCGGATCGGCGTCATGTTCAGGTGATGGTGGGCAAACACCTGGGCCCGGATGGGGCAGTTTTCCGGGTACAGCGCCAGCGGAATGGGCCGGCGGGTAACCGCGTTGCCCCCCTTTTTACCGACCCAGTGGAAATGACGCTCCACCAGGATCTCGGCGTTCGGCTGCGGCTCCCAGTGGGTGCCGATCACCAGGTCCAGCTCCCCCTGCTCCAGACGGCGGTAGAGGTTGCCGCTGACGTCGGTATCCAGAACCAGTTCAATGGCAGTGAACTCGCGGATGAACTCCAACAATGAGGTGCTGAGGTAGCGCACCACGTAGTCCGTCGGCAGGCCCAGGCGGATCACTTCCCGCTCCGGCTCCTGGCTCAGCTCATGCAGCGCTTCCTGGTTGAGTTTCACCATCTGACGGGCGTAGGAGAGCAACCGTTCACCGCTGCCGGTGAGACTGACGCCCTTGTGATCGCGGTTGAGCAGCTGTTGTCCCACCGCCTCTTCCAACCGCTTCAACTGCAGGCTGACCGCAGACTGAGTGCGGCACAGCCGCTCAGCAGCCCGGGACAGACTCCCCAGCTCGGCGATGGCGATGAAACTCTCTAACAGCTCAATTTTCAGCATGGGTATTAACTCGGGAAATAGGGCTATGAGAATAACTCGATTTACCCCTTTTCTGCGCATCACTATGCTGGAAACGTGAGCAAGGACAGTGTTGGCTGCTGAGTCAGAGGCAAGAAGCAATGGGCGACTGGAACAAACGAGATCGATACCTGGCACAAGTGGCGGAACGCCTGCTGGAGGGGGAGAAAAGCTTCACTCTGCGACGTTCCCATCTGGTGGCCCCCAGCGGCATCAGCCGCGGCACCATCTATAACCACTTTCCCCAGGAAGCGGATCTGGTTCTGGCGCTGTGCCGGCATCGCTGGGCGCGCAGTCTGGAGCAGGCTGAGCGTCTGGCCGGTGAGGCCAGTTCGCCGCTTGACGCCTTTCTTCTGCACCAGTGCTGGCTGCTGTGGGATCAACGTCACCACCACCGCTTTGTGCTGCAACGGCTGATGCCCAATCCGGACCTGCTGGCGGCCGGCTCGCCGCAACACCGGGAAGCATACGAGCAGGCCCACCGGGCTCACAACAGCGCCTACCGCCAGTGGGTCACCGCGTTAAGTGCCGACCGGGCCTTTGACCGGGTGGCACTGGTGGGCAGCTACATTCGTGGCTCGCTGATCCAGTGTGATGATGACGAGCGCTGTGCGGAAGATCCGGCCCTCTACGACCAGTACGCCTACGGACTGTGCCAACTGCTGGGACGCTCCGACCGGCGCGGCCCGTCGTTGGCCCAGATCCGCGACAAGCTGGCCCAGTGGCGTGCGGAGTGCGAACCGGCCCGGTTACGCGCCCGGGCCTGAACAGGGCGGACAGCCATTGGCCGTCAGTTGTGGTATAACCAGCAGCATTGCCTGAGGAGCCCAACCGCCAATGAAACCCCTGATTTCGCTCGCTCTGCTGGCCACGCTCAGTGCCTGCAGCATGACCAACACCACGTTCACCCGTCCCTACGCGCCGCCCGCACAAGCGAAACCGGCCATGCCGGAGGTGGCGCCAGGTGACACCGTCCGGGTGGCCAGGGTGCTGTCCGTTGAGCAGGCGGATCGGCTGCGGGTGGATGTGGCGGACTGGCCAGCCCTGTTCGGAGCGGATCTGCCGATCACCTTGGTCGGCCTGCACCTGCCCCAGCAACCGGGCCAATGTCCGCAAGAAGCGGAGGCCGCCAGCCGCGCCATCGCGCGGGTGGAAGCCCTGCTGGCAGAGGCCCGGCAGATCGCCCTGTCGGATCTCAGCCGGGCCCAGCATTTTGGGCTGAATGCCCGGATCTGGCTGGATGGCCAAGCGCTGGACCAGACCCTGCTGAACGAAGGCCTGGCCCAACAGGCGCGCACCAACTGGTGCCCCTGACCTGTCGGCGCGGAGACGCCGGTAACGCAATGCACAAGGACACCCCCTCATCGAGGGGGTGTTTTTTATTTCCCTGAAAACTGGATACACCATGCAACACCCAACGCTGTTCAAAGAGCTGCTGGGGCCCAGCCTGCTGCTGGCAATGACCCTGCTGACCCTTCACCACTCTCCCCGCCTGGTGCAGGCCCTGGCGGGCCAGGCGGTCAACGCCGGTTGCCACCAGGGCGGCCACCCGTCCCAACCGATGACGGAGGCCCAACCATGAGCCTGCGTCGCTATCCTGCCCTGCTGTGGCTGGGCATCGCCATCATGATCCTGAGCCTCGGCTTCCGCCAGTCTTTCGGCCTGTTTATGGCGCCGATCAGCACCAGCTTCGACGTGGGACGGGAGTTCTTCAGTCTCGCCATCGCCCTGCAAAACCTGCTTTTTGGCCTGTTCCAGCCCTTTGTCGGCATGGCCGCCGACCGGTTTGGCCCACGCCGGGTGATCGTACTGGGGGGCCTGGCCTACGGGGCCGGCCTGGCGCTCACGTCGCTGTCCACCCAGCCTGAGTGGCTCTACCTGACTCTGGGCGCGCTGGTGGGGCTGGGCCTCTCCGCCACCAGCTACGTGATTGTGCTGGGCGCCGTCGCCCGGGTGGTACCGGCCCAGCACGCCGCCAAAGCCTTTGGCCTGACCACCGCGGCGGGTTCCTTCGGCATGTTCGCCATGATCCCCGGCGCCCAGACCCTGCTGACCGACTTCGGCTGGCAGAGCACCCTGCAGATCTTCGCCATCGGCTGCACCCTGATCATGGCATTCGGCGCCTTTATGCGGATGCCGGAGCCCGCAGACAGCAGCACCACCGATGCACCGGAGCAAACCCTCAGGGAAGCGCTGGCCGAAGCGTTCCATCATCCCGGCTACTGGCTGATCCACCTCGGCTTTTTTGTCTGCGGTTTCCACGTGATGTTCATCGCCACCCACCTGCCCAGCTACCTGGCCGACCTGGGTTTACCAGGCAACGCGGCGGCCATGGCACTGGCCTACGTCGGGGTGTTCAACATCTTTGGCTCCTACTTCTGGGGCATGATGGGGGACCGCTACGACAAGCGCCACGTGATGTTTGCCCTTTACCTGCTGCGTGCCGCAGTGATCGCCGCTTTTGTGGTGTTCCCCGTCAGCACCCACACCGCCAGCCTGTTTGGCGCGGCCATCGGCTTCTGCTGGCTTGGCACCGTGCCGCTGACCTCCGGCCTGGTGCGACAGATCTTTGGCCCCCGTTATCTGGCGACACTGTATGGTCTGGTGTTCTTTACCCACCAGGTGGGCAGCTTTCTCGGCGCCTGGTTCGGTGGCCGCATCTACGACGCCACCGGCAGTTACACCCCAATCTGGTGGCTGACCGTCGCCATGGCACTGATTGCCGCGGTGTTGCATTTGCCGATCAACGCAACGCCGGTTGAGCGCCGTGCGCCGCTGGCGCAAACCGCCTGAAAGGCGAAAACAAAAAGCGCGCCCAAGGGCGCGCTTTTTGTTGCCGGAGTCGGTACTCAGTGGCGCGGCACCGGATGGCTCTGGCGATACTCCACCACCACCACAGCGCGACGGTTCTGGGCATACGCCTGCTCAGAGTCCCCCGCCACCGCCGGGGCGGCTTCCCCTCTGGCGCTCAGGGCGATGCGACTGGCATCGATGCCCTGGGCCACCAGGTGATCCCGTACCGCAGCAGCCCGACGCTCGGACAGCGCCTGGTTGTAAGCCTGCGGGGCCGG